>DAOSWJ010000025.1:0-18468 GCA_035380005.1 Prolixibacteraceae bacterium
CCAAATTCGGTGAACGACATACGCCCTTCCAAACCGGTTGGACATTTTGAGTAGTTCTCCCATTTTTCGGCAATATCGACAGTACTCATGTATTGCATTAAACGAACGGCTGCATCGCGGTTCTTTGCTTTTTTGGGTACAGCAAATATTGCATTGTAAGTGCCTGAATATGCATAAGCTGCTTTCCCTGGCATTGAAGGAAACTCGCATGGCCTCATAAACTTTTCGCCTTCGGGGTTGCTGCGTTGCCAAAACAATGTTACCCATGTAGCGTGCAAATGAAACAAAGCATCATCTTGCTTCAGCTCCCTGTCGGTTGCATACGTATGGTGCTGAACCGATGGTTGGTACTTGGCCAACTCTTCAATCTTTTTAAGCGCACGTTCAACAGCCTGCAACTGTTCAGCTGATGATTTTTTTGAGCCATCGCCTATTTCCGACATAACCACTTGCTCTAAAACCATTTCAAGGTTTTGGTAATTTGTCGCAACAAAGGTGATTTTATCGTCGTGTGTTTGATTGTATTGATAAACCACTCGGGCATATTCAACAAAATCGTCAATGCTCATGTCGTAATCTTTCACTTTGATGCCCAATTTTTCTTCAACTACCGAGCTAGCAAAAAGCAGGTCCCACATACCTTCTATGTATGCACCTGGAGCAATATCGCCAAAATTACCGGTATATTCCTCGGCGCTCAGAACATATTCTTTATGTGCCTTTCGAAACCAGTCTTCGTTCTTAAAATCGACCAAGTGCTTTTGTCCCCATTTCGGATCGTTTAATAAACCGGCCACATCGGCATAAAACCATTTGTCGCAAACAAAAATATCGAAGGGCCAACGATCGTTTTGAACCCACGACAAGATACTATCGGCTATGTGCCTGAAGGGGTCAGCAAAACTATCGATCTGTGCATACTGATATGCAAACTGCAATTCAACATTTACATCCTGATTGAGAAACATGAATTCGCGGGACATTTCGCGCACCAACAACTCTTTTTTCCCCTCGCCATACCATTGACCCAACCATTTTAAGTTACTTTGATCAGTTTGAAGATCAATAGAATGGTCAAATTCCACTGTACTACTTTTATCCGATTTACATGAAACACTTATCAGTAAAGGAAGTAAAATGGTTATGATCAACAATACAGCCCTGCTCATAGCATCAATATTATATTAATTCGTTTAAAAATGAAACTTCTTAAAATTAAAAAAAAATCAATTGCCTTGCAATATCATTCTTCGTGTAATATTAACGTTTCCTGCTTGCATACGATAAAAATATTGTCCTTTGCCCAATCCTTTGGCATCGAATTGAACTAGGTGTTTTCCTTTAGGATATTCCATATTCGTTAAATTGCTTATTTCAACTCCGCGAATATCGTAAACAGCTATTGAAACATGGCTTTTTTGCGGAATTTCGAAACCAATGTTTGTTAACCCATTAACCGGGTTGGGATAATTTTGATCGAGCAAATACCCCTTATCGGCTTCGGTTAACAAGAAGCCAACTGTTGAAGTATCGGAATTACATACGTTTTGGGCTAAATCACCCAAACCATCGGGCAAATTTTCGCTATTCGTAACAGCAATTTTATCGAGTAATGCACCATCTTCGCGATAAGTAATTGTAAGTGTATGATTGCCTGCAGTCAAATTAGCATCAATTAGTTGTTTCCACTGCCAGCCACTAGTTGCCAAGCCATTACACATCACATAACTACCACCATCGATGCTGGCCCAAAAAGAATCATCATCAGCAGTCGGGCAATTCATCAAACCATACACATAAAAGGTTGAATTTTGTGTTGTAGTAAATTGAACAGTAAGTTGCCCATCGCTGCCAGCCGCCTCGTTCAAGCTCTGCACACCCGGTTCAACTGTAATGTACTGACCATTCGACACCTCTTCATCGTCAATAATGTTCCAGTTTTCGCCAATCGACTCACATTCTGGCTCAAAATAGAATGCTTCAGGAACTCCAGGCTCGTCGGGCTCATCATTTTCGCGTGGATCGACTGCTTCGTAGCCTAATATTTCGAGCATTTTAGTGGCATAACGAAAACCCAACTCGCGATAACCGGCCGAATTGAAGTGCAGATTATCGGAAGCATCGGTACATTTGCTCGATGAAATCACATACGAATTGGTTATTGTTTGAGGAAGTTTAGCTATAATGGTATTCATACTGGCGCATATACCCCCTTGATCGGCATGTACAACTTCGCCAGCCAGCAGGGGAACCTCAACGGGGTTAAGCGACAAATCGGCCATCAAATTATCGTAAACGGTTTTAACTTTTGCAGGCCATTGTTGGTCGCCTGTATTTGATTCGCCTTGATGCAACAAAATTCCTTTAATTACACCGCTCGACTGAGCAAGTTTAGCCATCTCAACCAAATGAGCATACGGATTTCCTCCGTATTCATTAATTATATTTTTCATCCACGACTCTACTCCGGCAGCATACGATTGGTAATTTTCTTTATCGAATAACTCAATTTTACATCCGGCAACCGACACATTTATAATCCCAACAGTTATGCTGTCGGGTAAACTGGCCACCATTGTCCGGCCAAAATAATCGGCTGGCGACAAGCCTGTCCAACAACGTGTTAATGGCGGAATAGCAGCATACCATTCACCTTTGGTTCGGCTCAAATTCGAACAAGCTACAGCTTCGAGTACTTTTAAACGCTCATCGACGGTTTTGTCCTGTTTTTCAACTGTCCCCTGCCCTTCCATATTCGATTGCCCGAAGCACAAATAAATATGAAAATTGGGATCTTGAGCCTTTACTGACAAACTCACATAAAACAGAAGAATAAAGAGGAAGGATTTTGTTAATTGGTTGCTAAATGTCATAATGGTAAAATTGCTAAACTATATTTATTAATGTTTGTAAAAGTAGATATTTCGGGTAGAAGTATGTTTTAATGCAGGTGTAAAAAATTTAGATAAAAGGGTAATTTTTTTGCAAAAACCTGAAATGCCGGGCAAAAAAAAGAGATCAACATGTGTCAATCTCTTTTGTTGTAGCGGGGACAGGACTCGAACCTGTGGCCTTCGGGTTATGAGCCCGACGAGCTACCAACTGCTCCACCCCGCAATGTTGCGTACATTTGTATCTCAAATGCGGGTGCAAATATAGTACTACATATCAACAATTCCAAAAATATTTACTTTATTTTTCACAATAATCAACAAACCATTTTCAAAGCAATCAGCAACAGGCACATATCGGATAAAACATTATTTTTGCTATTCAATTAAACCATAAAAACAACAAAACACTAAAACTCATGAGGGCTTTTTACATCGACCGACTCCGTATTTTCCTTACAATTTTGGTTATATTTCATCATACAGCCATTGCCTTTGGTGCAGTCGGCGGATGGTACTACGTATCGAACGAAACAACAAGCGGAACGACACAACTGCTGCTCTCGGCACAAATGGCTATTAACCAAGCTTTTTTTATGAGCTTATTTTTTTTCATCTCGGCCTATTTAATGGTCACATCGTATAACCGAAAGGACTTCCGCAAGTTTGTAAGCGACCGTTTGATTCGGCTCGGGATTCCTTTACTATTCTATGTACTGATTATTCACCCTACCTTAGTTTTTTTCATCTTAAAACATGTAGGCCATAATACAGGAGGATTTTTTACATTTTACAAAAACCTTATCACACAAAACCCCGAGCCGGGCCCAATGTGGTTTGTATTTACTTTGTTGGTATTTGAACTGTGCTATGCTCTTTACCGTAAATTTATTAAAACGAAACCTCAATTTATTAATAAATCAAATCCGCCATCGTGGTTGGCAATAGTTGCATTCATGCTTGTTGCCGGCTCTACTGCCTTCTTAATAAGGCTATTCTATCCGGTTGGAAAAGCTTGGTTTGGACTTCAGTTTGGCTATTTTGCATTGTACATAGCCATGTATATTGCAGGCATAATTGCATCACGCAATCGATGGTTCGAAAAGCTTGAAATACGATATGCTTACCTATGGTTTGTATTGGCATTGCTAGCCATACCAATAATGTTGCTCATAATGGCACAAAATGCCGATAACCTTGATCCCGTAATGGGCGGAATGAACATTAATGCTTTATTTTACGCACTCTGGGAACCTATAATTTGCGTCGGCTTCAGCCTTTTCTTACTTTTATTTTTCAAAAAACATGCTAACCAACGAAACACCTTAATACTAAACATATCGGGCAACAGCTATGCAGCATATATCATTCATCCTGTAATAGTAGTTTTTTCAACTTTTGGATCAGAATTGCTTTCGGTTTCTCCACTTATACGACTTTTCATTGTTTTTATAGCTAGCATTATTGGAAGCTTTGGAATTTCGCACTTACTAAGAACACTTCCTGGAATAAAAAGAATTATTTAAAAACATTCGACCTCATATAAATGAAAAAAGGCCACCCCCTAAGAAGCAGCCTTACAATATATTAAACTACAAAAAGGACTATAAACTTAGTTTGTACAATGCATAACTAATTGGCGGCATTTCAACTGAAAAACCTGTATTTCCGTTTACCAAATTCAACTCATCGCCCATCAGCAACTCAATATTTTCAATTTTCAAATTGAGATTAAACTGCGCACTTTCGGAACGATCGGCAGGATTGAACAAACACAAAATCACTTCATCTTTATTGGCACGTGCGTAAATAAACGGATAGGTATTTTCGGCGGCATAAACAGGAACAAACTCGGCATAGGCCGTTAAGGCAGCTTCATTTGTTTTCAAATCAACCAACTTACGAAACTTGTTTAACAGCGATTGAGGATCGTTCTCTTGTGCAGCAACAGTAGGTGCATCGCTTGATGGATCGACCGGCAAGTACAAATCTTCGGGGTTTCCGTTTGAGAAACCTAAGTTTTTGCCAGGTGCCCACTGCATAGGTGTGCGTCCTCCCGAACGGGGAGGATAAGCTCCTTCGACATTGGGATTACCATATTGCTGACGCATACCTATTTCGTTTCCATAATACACAAATGGTACGCCGGGCATGGTTAACCCAAAAGCATAAATCATTTCGAGTTCTTTATCGGTACGATCAACATTTATTCGTGCATTATCGTGATTGCCCAAAGGAAGATTGATGTAGCCTTTATCTTTTGTAGGTAGGTATTGCGCCATGTAGCTATCCAGAAAAGCCTGAATATTTCCCAAACCCTGACGATCGAAAAAGCTATGCCCTTCGGAAACGCCATTCAATATTCGCCAGCTTTCCTTTTGCACCAAGTCGTTATATCCCTCGAACCAGTGAAAAAAGTCGGCATGAAAAGCATTATCGAGCGCATCGATTGGCCCCGACCATTCGGCTACCATAAACGAGCCCGGATATTCAGCATCCATCAGCTTACGTATATCTTGCCAAAAAAGCTTGGTTCCTTCGTCGCGAGAATTAAAAAACTGGTCGTTGCCTTTAACATTGGCATTTTTAACCAAAGCACCTGCCATATCGGCCCTGAAACCATCGGCACCCATATCCATCCAAAAACGCAAAACATTTTTTAGTTCATCCTGCAAAGCTTTAATATCGGGATGATCGATGGGCAGCATCCATGGCTTTTCGGGGTTAGTAAATCCAAAATTCAGTGCGGGCTGACTCCAATAAAAATTGCGCATAAACTGGCCGTTACGGTTGCTGTAGCCTTTTATAAATGCATCGCTAAATTCTTTTGGCGGGTTAATCCAAGTATTGTCTGTCCAAATATACCAATTCGAATATTTATTGGAGTCTTGCTTTGCCGATTCCTGAAACCATGGGTGATCGATAGAAGTATAACTGATCACCCAATCGAAAATTACTTTTATGCCACGCTTGTGTGCCTCTTCAAACAAGCGCCGGGCATCATCGTTAGTTCCATAGCGTGGTGCTACCTTGTAATAATCAGAAATATCGTAACCAGCATCTCTAAATGGAGATTCAAAAAACGGATTAAGCCAAAGTGCAGTTACGCCCAAACTTTTAATGTAATCGAGTTTTTCGATAATCCCGTTCAAATCACCAATACCATCACCATTGGTATCGTAATAGGTTTGCGGATAAATTTGATAAAAAACCGCATTATGCACCCAGTCGGGTGCTGCAGGAATTGTACATTCACCAGTGATTTTCATCTCAGTTTCTTGTGTGTTCTTCACACAATTACTCAGCGTTAACACTAAAACTATGGCTGCAAAAAATATTCTCAGATGGTTCATTTTGAATTAGATTTATGGTTTGAAATTCAGACAATAAAAATAGATAAGCTTTATTAAAGCAGAAAAAAACAGCACCATCTATTATGTTTCAGATTACTTGCTTTTTTGTTGTCAATATTGCCGTCAACTTATTTTACACCCGGTGTATATTTTTTTTACAGTTGAATTTGAGACACTTTAGTTTAATCTTGAATATCAACATATTAAATTATTGGCATTGCAATTGTTCAAACATAGAAAAAAACATATAAAGAGCATTAATGCTTACAATTAGGCATGCTACTGAGCCAGCTAGAAATTTAATTATGCTACTAAAATTTGTCATACGGAACATACGTAAACGGCCCTTCCTGAACCTGATTAAAGTTTTAGGGCTGGCATTGGGGCTAAACGGCATTCTTTTTATTACACTTTTCCTGAAGAACGAATTGAGTTACGATAGCTTTCACACTAATGCTGAACGCATTTACAGGTTCACAATTACCGAACCCCGCTTCCTTAGCGAAAGCCATTTTGCACGTATTCCCAATTCAGAGCACGTTCCCGATATGTTTAAAACATTTCCCGAAATTGAAAACTATGTAAGACTATCTCCAATTCGAGGAGGGGTAATGCTCTATAATGAAAAATACTATTCGGTTGGTCAAGCATTTGTGTGTGACAGTACTTTTTTTGAAGTTTTCGACGCCGACTTATTAATTGGCGACAAAAAAACGATATTGAACGATCCCGCCTCGATGGTTGTAACCGAAACGTTTGCATCAAAAGTGTTTGGTTCTGCATACCCGATTGGTCAAACAATCTCTATTCCTCCCGGACAGTTTTATGGTGAAAAAACTGACTTCATTATAAAAGGCATAATGAAGGAATTTCCGCAGAAAAGTCACTTTCATCCCGAATTGATTACCACTCCGGCCAAAGGTGAAATCAACTGGTGGGCTTATGTTTATCTGCTTTTGCACGAGAATGCCGACCCACAAAAAATAAGCAATGTTTACCCCGAATATTTGGCAAGAATCACCGATCAACCCCTTGATAAAGTTCAGGCAAAAGCTTATTTGGAAAAGATCACCGATATTCACTTAAAATCGGACAAACTACGCGAGATTGAAACCAATGGCAACACCACCAATATATTGGTTTTGGCCATAGCTGCCATAGTTTTACTTATAATATCGATGAGCAACATAGCCAGTTTAAACCTAGGTATGGCTGGATTCAGCTTAAAATTTATAAGCCTTAACAGGGTGCTGGGATCTTCAAAACAAAAAAACCTCATTTATTATTTACTTGAAAGCCTACTAATAACTGGCACTGCAATTGCATTGGCCATTGCGATCTCAATTCCGGCAAACAATTTCATACTTAAAAATTACAACATTAATTTACTGCACGGAAATACGCAAATTAAAGTAATCGTCCTTACATGCTTTGTGGTTTTTGCACTACTGGCGGGAATTCTGCCAGTATTGAAACAAAGCTTAGAAAAAATGATACTGGGACGAAGACCAACTAAAACAAATAGCATTTTGGCGAACAAAGGCATTGTTATTACGCAGTTTACATTTGCCATTGCGCTTATTACCGGGGTATTGGTTATTTCGAGACAAACAAATTACGCGCTCAAGAATTCAATGGGCGCTCAGCAAAACAACATTGTTTGTTTTGAATCGGTGCACGCCAACGTGCAGCAAAAATTCGAACTTTTCAAAACTGAACTTCTAAAACACAACACCATCGAATCGGTATCGGCCATGATGGAACCACCCGGCGGCGAGGCCAACGACATGTTTCCCTTTGAACTTGAAGGATACCAGCAAAACAATAGTGAGCAAGTTGAACGTATTGGAGTATTCCCATGCGATTACTCATTTGCCAACCTTTTCAACTTAGAATTCTTAGCTGGTCAAAATTTCAACGAAAAGAATCTCGATGTTGAAGGATCGGGCGAATACATCATTAACGAGGCAGCATTGAAATACCTCAAATTCAAGCAACCAGATGAAGTAATCGGGAAAAACTTCAAATTAGTTTCACCTTCGCCGGGCATTGAAATTCCAAGCGGTAGAATAATTGGTGTTGTAAACGATTTTCACCTATCGAGCCTAAAAAAGGATGTTGGCCCATTGGTAATGTTTAAGCGCGACCGGCTTTGGCTCATCAATTTTGTGGTTGCATACCATCCGGGCATGAAGGATGCCGCTCATATTGATATAAAATCGGTTTGGGATAAACTCTTTCCCGAATATCCGTTTGTTTATAACCAAGTAGATGCTTTATACCGCAATATTTACAAAACAGAATTGCTGCAAGCCCGTCTGCTTAGCATTTTCACTTTTATTTCATTGTTTATTTGCTCTATGGGTTTACTCGGGCTTTCGTTGCTGGTGACTCAGCAAAAAATAAAAGAAATTGGCATCCGCAAAGTAAATGGGGCAAAAATTTGGCAAGTAATGGCCATGCTGAACCGCAACTTTGTAAAGTGGGTAGCCATAGCCTTTGCAATAGCCACGCCTATAGCCTACTATGCCATGAAAAAATGGCTCGAAAACTTTGCCTACAAAACTGAATTGAGTTGGTGGATATTTGCCCTGGCAGGTTTGGTGGCGTTGGGAATTGCATTGCTAACAGTTAGCTGGCAAAGTTGGCGGGCTGCTACTAGGAATCCGGTGGAAGCGTTGAGGTATGAATAAAAGCCTCCCCAACCCCTAAATCCCCTGAAGGGGACTTTGGGAACTACCAAATTTGGAGATTTGTACATTAAAATGAATAATAAATGAACGTTTATAACAATAACGGATAAACTAAAAGCCCTAGGGGGGATTAGGTGGCTTTCAAAAAAATAATCCTGTCAGGATTTATATTGAAACCCGACAGGATTAAAAGATTAAATGTTAATATTTTACGGTGCAACTGCCCCAATAAACGGTTCTGAATCGGCCTCAACGCCAATTAATGCAGCAACATTTGCAGGTATGGGCATAGCCTCTCCTGTAGCGGCATATTCTAATGCCAACTGAAAATCTTTGTTTTCGATATCGACAAATAATGGGAATTCAATGTTTTCCAAATATTCTGAATTAGCCAGAAATTCACCATTTATAGCTGTTAATTCTTCAGGCGAGAACACATCTATCTGGCACTCTTCGTTTTGATAAGGGCTCCATTTAACCATTGCAACTTTTTCAGCATCATCGTTATAATCGCGTATAAAAACGTTGTTGTCAAAAGTTTTTAAATGTGGCATCGAAAGCCTTTCGCACAAAAACGAAGGTTGCCCTGTGTTAATCATTGGCGAATCTGATTCTTTTGTAAAATACAAAAGGTTGTTTACAAACACATGGCCAAAACGTTCTTCAACACCGGGGCCTAAGGTAACATGCCAACCAAAAACACCAAGTTGATCGCCACGGCTATCGCGACGGAAACTCACCCTGCTATTGATGATGGTATTGTTGTAAATGTTCACATTGCTAGAGTTTAGCACAAAAATACCTTGATCGCAATTCTCAAAAACATTACCTGCAACAATTGCACCTTTCGATATTTCGAAGAAAAACCCGCTATGCATCACATTTTCTACATGGTTATTAACAAAAACACCATCGCAGTTGCCCACATCCCACCAAACACCATTTGAATTGGGGTGATTGATTACTAAATTTTTACGTACAATTGCCCTGTGGCTCTGATTAAAAATCTTCACCGATGAGGGAAAAAATCCTGTCCAATTCTCAATGTTGTTATTCTCGAAAATATTCTTTTCAAGTACAATATCGTTCGATGCAACTACATAAACACCTTCGGTATTTGTATTGAACACATTGCAATTGCGCATAACCAAGCTATCGCTAATGGCAAACATTCCTATCCTAAAACAATTCGAGAAAGTACAATTTTCGAAAACAGTACCGACAACATCCTTACCATGCTGATCTATTTCGAGCCCTACTCCACCAATATGCACCATTGTATCGGGATACTGAGTAAAGGTAACGCCACGAATTACAGGTCCCTTTTTGTCGGGTTCTTTACCATTAGCAGCTGCCAAAGTTCTGAAAATTGCTTTTCGGAATGCAGTAATTTCAACCAGTTTATTATCAGGATTGGTTCCAATATATATTTTATTGTTATCGTAATCTACATAAAAAGTTGAGTCGCTTACTTCATCGGTACTATCGGCCGATTGTAAAAATTGGCCATCGATAAAAACAGCATCGTTGTTAAAACGGTGCATAGGGGTAAACTTTTCGTTTCCTCTACGATTCCACCAACTTTCGGGTCCGGCTGGAAATAAATACTCCCAATTGGTTACCCATAAACTGTCGTTAACTTGTTCCCAGGCATCGGCAACAAGGGTGCCGTTTAAAACAGGCTTTTCGTTTCCATAGGCCTGAATGGTAACACCCTGATTAAATACGAGGTTGCCAGTACGATAGATACCTCCGCGCAAAACAATTGCATCGTTTGTTTTCACTTTTGCAAAAGCTGCTTCTATTGTGGTTGGGGCAGACAATTGAAGCCCATCGGCTTCGGCATTCCCATCGGGCGATACATAATAAGTTTGCCCTGAAACTTGTGGTAATTCATAAACCTGATCGACAGGCCCGTAAAGATTATCCGACACCTTTTCGGGCTGCATGTTACATGAATTAAGAACTGCCACTAGGGCAATCATGCCCAAAAATGCAATAACACTAGTAATAATTCTCATCTCTTTTTTTAATTTTTATCTGATTTATAATAAACGAAGCTAATAGTCTGTTTAATAAGATGCTTAAAAATATGACATTATTATAAAATTTAAAAGCGTTCGATTATCATAGCCGAATTATTACCCTATTCTTAATTAAAAATTCGACTAATTATCTATAATTACTACAAGTATCTAAAAACAAAAACGAAAAACAATCAAGTTTATATGACAAAATAAGCTATTAAGTTAAATCCATTTTAATGGCATCGAACATTATATTGAAATTGTAATAACATAATTCTAGCAGAAACAGGTTCCTGTAAGTTTTTCAGATATTTCCCATAATCTTTTTGCATCTTCAACATTATGCGATGCTTTATTTGATTTCACCAAAACCGGATAGCCAAACATTTCGCCAATTCCCGAAGGACCATAATAATCGCCCCCTTTAACACTTGCATCAACCGAAGCACGTATCTGAGGCAAAGCACCAACTGCCGCACTCTGCATGGCTCCGCGGGCAATCTTCGAAATCTGCGTCATAAACCAACTTGTTTCAAAATGATTGGCAAGCCGCGTATTTGAACCCCCAGGATGAGCGGCAGTTGCAATACAATCAATATTATTTGCTTCAAAGAAGCGTTGTAACTCATACGTAAATAAAAGGTTAGCCAATTTCGATTGACCATAAGCACTCATTGACTTAAACTTTCGCCCTTTTTCAAACATCAAATCTTCAAAATCCATTTTGCCTCCTTTGTGTGCCAAACTGCTTACATTTACCACTCGCGACTTCGGAGTTGCTTTGAGCAGTGGTAATAATAGAGCAGTAAGTGCAAAATGCCCCAAATGATTAGTCCCCAACTGTGCCTCAAATCCATCGTCGGTTTTAACATTTGGCGTGGCCATTATGCCTGCATTGTTCATTAATACATCAAGTTGCTTGTATTGCTGTTTGAATTGTTCTGCAAATGTTTTTACCGATGAAAGATTGGCCAAATCCAGCTGCATCACATTGATATCGAGCAAAGATTTTCCATTTATTATTTCACTTTTTGCTTTTTCGCCTTTCGCCAAATTGCGGCATGCCAATATTACTTTTGCTCCTTTTTGCGCAAAAGCTTTTACCGATTCGAAACCCAAACCACTATTGCCACCGGTAACTATTATTATTTTCCCCTGCAAATCGGGGATGTTATCAAAAGTCCATTTATTTATAGCCATATCGAATATTGTATTTGTGAATTACAACGGTAAAACACCAAAGTTAAACAATAGTTTAGCCTGATGAAGTATACATCCAAAGAACATACAAAACATAGCTAAAAATATTGTTCGATGCCATCAAACACTTCTGTTGTTTACTATCAAACACTATTGTTGTTTTGTATCGAATGGATTGCTTTATTATTTTTGTCTAAAAACCATTATTTTTGAAATCTGTTATCAATTTTTCGGAACTTAAAATAAATTAGATGAAAATCATATCGTGGAACGTAAACGGCATTCGCGCTGTTGTTCAAAAAAACTTTTTTGCCGATTTTGAATCAATGTCTCCCGACATTCTTTGTTTACAGGAAACCAAAGCACAAGACGATCAGGTGGCCGAAGCCCTTTCTCCCATTACTGGTTATCACATTTACAGTAACTCGGCCGAAAAGAAAGGCTATTCAGGCACATCCATCATCTCGAAAACCGAACCTAAAACCATTTCAAAAGGAATTGGCATTGAAGAACACGACAACGAAGGCCGCGTTTTATGTGCCGAATATGAAAAATTCTACCTTGTTACGGTTTATGTGCCCAATTCGGGTAGCGATTTAAAACGTCTCGAATACCGACAAACCTGGGATCAGGCTTTTTTCAACTACCTCAAAAATCTAGAAAAAACAAAGCCGGTAATTGTTTGCGGCGACATGAACGTTGCCCACCGCCCTATCGACCTTACTCATCCGAAGCCAAATTACAACAAAAGTGCAGGTTATATGCAGGAAGAGATTGACGGAATGGATCGTTTCGTTAAAGGAGGATTGGTTGATAGCTTCCGATATTTTTATCCTGATAAAACCGAAGCCTACTCTTGGTGGAGCTATCGTGCCGGAGCACGAGCCAAAAACGTAGGCTGGAGGATTGATTACTTTTTGGTGAGCGAAAATTTTATGCCCAACATAGAATCGGCTGGCATTTTAAATCAAGTTATGGGTAGCGACCACTGCCCGGTTTACATCGAAATTTCGGAATAATCGCTCCTTGTATTTACATCATAATTAAACATATAAAAGGCTGCCCGATTAAAGGCAGCCTTTATTATTTCTTACATCATCAATGTTTAACCAATTGAAAACCCATTTGGTAAAATCGCACCTTTTTTAACGACTACTACTCCATCTCTAATCGTATAAAGCGGGTGGTCGAAATCTTCGAGATGATTTCCTCCTTTTATGATTACATCGTTTCCAATGCGGCAATTTTTGTCAACAATACAATGATCGAGGTAACAACGTTCGCCTATCCCCATCACTTTACCATCGTTATGTTCGTAGTCTATTTCATCAAGTTTTTGGTAATAATCGCACCCCATCACGTAAGAATTTACCACAACAGTATCTTTCCCAATACGCGAACGGATACCAATAACCGAATGTTCTATTTTATTGGCTTGAATTATGCATCCATCGGCAATCATGGCCCCAGAGAGGCATGTTCCAAGAATTTTTGAAGGCGGCAATAAACGGGCACGCGTATATATCATTTTCGATTCGTCGAAAAGATTGAACTTTGGAATATCGTCGGTTAGCCCAAGGTTTGCATCGTAAAATGAATCGATGGTACCTATATCGGTCCAATATCCTTCGTACTGATAACTGAATACCTTGTATTTATCTATCGATTGCGGAATAATTTCCTTGCCGAAATCCTTAGTATCTTCTTCGAGAAGCTTTACTAATAATTCGCGATTAAAGATGTAAATCCCCATCGAAGCAAGGTATAACCGCCCTTCTTGTTCCATTTCGTCACTTACAGCCGACTTCCACTGAGGCAGTAAATCCGACGAAGGTTTTTCAATAAATTCTTTTATCCAGTTATTATCATCGGCCTTTAAAATACCAAAATCGGGGGCTTCTTTTGCTATAACAGGCAAGGTTGCCAAAGTAATATCGGCATTTGCCTTTGCATGAGCGCAAATCATTTCGTTAAAATCCATCTGATAAAGCTGGTCGCCCGAAAGTATCAAAAAATAATCGAACTCAAAATCGAGGAAATGTTGCAAACACTGGCGTACAGCATCGGCAGTTCCTTGAAACCAACTTTTGTTTTCGGGTGTTTGTTCGGCAGCTAAAATATCGACAAAAGCATTCGAGAAATGCCCAAACTGATAAGTATTTTTGATGTGCTGGTTTAACGATGCCGAATTAAACTGAGTAAGAACAAACATCCTGTTTATATTGGAATTCAAACAGTTTGAAATTGGAATATCAACCAATCGGTATTTACCTGCTATAGGAACAGCCGGTTTCGAACGTTGCTCAGTTAAAGGAGACAAACGCGTACCTTGACCTCCTCCTAAAATTATTGCTAATGCATTTTCTTTCATCCCTATAAAATTTAAAGTGTTTGGATGTAACTCGCATGATGAGTTATCATTCAAAATTGAAATTAACGAATCATGCCCGTTTCATAGTAAGATTTATTTCATTGATTTGTATAGTTCAACATATTCGGAAGCTGCTTTGTTCCACGAGTGATCAATTTGCATCATCAGCTTCCGGTTTTTAGGAAACTTTTGTTTTAAATCGTAAAACTTGAGTGCTCTTTTAATCGACTGCAAGACATCGGCAGTTGAGCAATGCACATGGCAAAAACCAAAACCTCCGTCGCCAATATCAATTACTGTATCGTTGAGTCCACCGGTACGCCTAACAATTGGCACAGTGCCGTAACGCAATGCATAAAGCTGGTTCAAACCACAAGGCTCAACACGCGATGGCATCAGTAAAAAATCGGCTCCTGCATATATCTCGTGCGACAACTTTTCGTTGTACCCAATAAACGACGAGTAATTACCCCTAAATTGTCCTTCGAGGTCCAAAAGCCCTTGTTCAATAAAATGTTCACCTGAACCCAATATCAACACATTTAGCTTTCCTTCAAATTTTGTTAGCGCATTATATATTACATCGGGTAATATATCGGCTCCTTTTTCTTTCACCAACCGTCCTATAAACGCAAAAAGAGGTTTCTCGGGATCCAGGTTAAATTGATTGCAAAGCTTTTCTTTAGCTAATTGTTTACCCTCATCGGCATTTTCTAGTCCATAATTAAAATCGAGCATTGGATCGGTTTCGGGGTTCCACACCTCGGTATCGATACCATTTAAAATGCCCACACATTTTTCGCGTTCGGCTTTAAGCAAATCCTCGAGGCCACTCATAAAGTTGCTAATTTCTTCCATGTACCCCGGCGACACCGTTGTTACCTTCCATGCACATTTAATAGCCGAAGCCAAAGGGTTGATCAGCCCGCGCCATTCGACCAATCCATTAAAAAATGAATGGAAAGGCGGTAAAAAATGCAATTTATCAAAAGTAAACTGCCCTTGATATTCGCCATTATGTATGGTAAATACTGTTGGCGTATTTTCAAATTTTCGATACTCCCAAACTTTCGACAACATAAATGGAATAAAACCGGTGTGCTGATCGTGGCAGTGTACAACATCAATTTTGCTTTCCCAAGCACATAGCCAATTTAAAGCTGCAATTTGAAAGGTAATGAAACGTTCAGTATCATCGGCATAAGAATATATGTTCTCGCGATCGAAAAGACCTGGAATATCAATCATAAACAAATCGTATCCTAGCTCAAGGTTTTCGGGGACAAGTACGTTAAAAATATAAGTTGCATGCGCCATACGTGCATATCCGCTAAAAATATTCTTAAAAGTGTTGGCACTTCTGAATTTATTATGGTAAAAAGGCATAATTACCGATGCTTTGTGCCCAAGCATATTCTGATATTTGGGCAAAGCTCCAACAACATCAGCTAAACCTCCTGCTTTGGCTGCAGGATAACATTCTGCACTAATATGTACTATATTCATTTTGATGTGTTTATTAATATTCAACTCTTATTATTTATTGACAAACAGAATAAGTTTTTAACAACAGGATTTTACACTGTTTTCGTTTTCTTAAAAATAGGAAAAATATTACAACAAAAACCGGCCAAGTAAAAATTTAAAACAAATAAATAACAATAAACAGTTAACAAATATTGAATATTAGCCTATTATATTGCTTTCATCGTAAATATGCCTTTATTTTGCATCATAATTGGTTGCCAAGTAGTATTTATTCAACCAAATGAATTATAAACTAATAATAATTAATTATGGGTATAAAAAAACAAATCCTAAAATCGAAGCCCGTTGCAAAAGTTAGCTTTAAAATCGCAAAAAACGATGCCAATAATGCAAAACAAGCAGCTTTGGTCGGCGATTTCAACAACTGGAGCGAAAACTCGCATCCTTTTAAGGCATTAAAAGATGGTTCGTTTTCAATTACCATTGAATTGGAAACAGGCAGCAACTATCAGTTCCGCTACCTTCTCGACGGCACTACCTGGATAAACGACATCGATGCCGATAGTTTTCAAGCCAGTGGTTTTGGCGAAGAACAAAATGGCGTTATCGAACTGTAAGCTTCGGTTTTTCAAAAATTTTAAAAGGTCCAAATTTCTTGGGCCTTTTTTGATTTCAATTCTAACACTTAAAAAGAAAAGTACTTTTTGATAATGGACATTTTACAATAAAACTACTTATATTTGTTTTTACGACCAATAAATATCTGCTTATATGCTACGAATTTCAAAATTCTACCTACTAATCATTGCCTTAACTCTCCTATATTCGTGTAAAACAAACAACAGTTCAATCAACAAACTTTCGATGCTCGAAGGTGGAAAAACCGTTGCCGTACCAACAGGCACTGTTGCCGATCAGTTTGTTCTTACTCGTTTCCCCAAGGCAAAAATTGTTTATTACAATACAGTACTCGACTGTGCATTAGCAGTTAAAGACGGTAAAGCCCATGCCGCGGCATACGACAAACCCATTCTTAAAAATATTGCAGCAAAAAATGACGGACTTACGGTACTAGACGAACTTCTTATTGATGACAATTACGGCTTTGCTGTTGCCCCCACTAATAATACGCTTAAACAAGCAATGGACGAAACTCTTGCTGTTCTACAAAGCAACGGAACTTATGAGCAAATGCTTAGCAGGTGGTTTCCCGAAACAGGGCCTCCACAAAACATGCCCGAGCTTGAATTAGCAGGTAAAAACGGCACCCTACGCTTTGGCACAGCAGCAGTAACCGAGCCCATGTCGTTTTACGATGCAAAGCAAAAAATTGTTGGCTTCGATATTGAATATGCAACTTACATTGCCCAAAAACTGGATTTAAAGCTTGAAATAATCGACATGGAATTTGGCGCTTTGCTACCTGCATTAATTTCGGGGAAAGTTGATATGATTGGAGCCGGGATGTCAATCACTGAAGAACGAGCAAAAAAAGTACTTTTTTCGGAGCCCTACTATAAAAGTGGAATTGCTGCAATAGTTGCCCTGCCAAATAACGACAAGGACAAATTGAAGGCGATTACCACCAACAACATTGGCGAAAAAAGACTGGGTGTATTGATGGGTTCAATTCACGACAAATATGCCAACAATACATATCCAAACGCCTCTATATCGCAGTTCCAATCAATTTCGGATATGCTTACAGCTTTGCACAGTAATAAAGTTGACGTGGTTTTTTACGAAGATGCATGTTTGAGCGAGATACTTACCGACAACAGCAAAATTGGTATTGTTCAACGAAATATTTTTTCAGCACCAATTGGAGCTGCATTCAATAAAAACAACACTGAATTACTAAACAACTACAACACCTTTTTAGCTAAAATAAAAGCCGATGGTACATATAACGACATCGTAAAACGCTGGATTGAGAAGGGCGAAAGAACAATGCCCGAATTACCAAAAAACAATGGTAATCAAAAAATTAACATTGGCTTATCGAGCGATTTGGGATTTCCCTATGTTGCAATGCAGAATGGCAGGCTCGTTGGTTTTGATGTAGAACTTGCTTCACGTTTTGCTAACTTCCTCAACATGGAAATCAATTTAATTGACATGCCTTTTGGAAGCCTAATTGCAGCCATTTCGACTGGCAAAATAGATCTCATCCATTCATCGATGATGATTACAGAAGAACGGAGCAAACAGGTAAATTTTTCAGATGTATATTTCGAATCGGGTGCTACACTTATTGCCTTGTCAGAAAACATTGTAAACACCCCTAAGCCAATGTTCGAAAAGCTCGAAGACATTGCTAATAAGCGAATAGGCATTTATACAGGCACAGTTCACGATAACTTCCTGGCTCAAAACTATCCAAATGCAAAAAGGATGTTATTTGATTTTCCGGCCGATATGATTCTTGGCTTAAAAACAGATAAA
>DAOSWJ010000026.1:0-9563 GCA_035380005.1 Prolixibacteraceae bacterium
AAAAATGCGATTTAATGAAAACTGCGCGACCAACAGCTGTAAATTTGGCTTTTGCTGTCGATGCAATGTTTAATGCTTTACAAGGTGTGCAAAGTGTTGATAATGCACGCAAAATTGCTTTCAAATGTGCATCGGAATTAAAGCAATCAGAGATTGATCATTGCGAAAAAATAGGAGAGCACGGCCTGGCATTAATTGAGGCAATCGCTAAAAAGAAAAATGGCGAATGTGTGAATATTCTTACCCATTGTAATGCCGGTTGGTTGGCTTGTATCGATTGGGGAACCGCAACTGCACCAATATATAAGGCTCATCAAAAAGGCATTAAAGTGCATGTTTGGGTCGATGAAACACGCCCGCGCAATCAAGGGAGTAAGCTAACTGCTTTTGAATTATTGCAAGAGGGTGTACCGCATACCGTTATTGCCGATAATACCGGTGGACATTTGATGCAACATGGCTTGGTTGATTTAGTTATTGTTGGAAGCGACCGTACTACGCGAACAGGAGATGTTTGCAACAAAATTGGCACCTATCTGAAAGCTTTGGCTGCTCACGACAACAATGTGCCCTTTTATGCAGCTCTGCCTTCTTCGTCAATCGACTTCTCTATTTCCAACGGGTTAAATGAAATACCCATTGAAGAGCGTTATCCCGACGAGGTAAAATATATTGAAGGAAAAGGTGGTAAAGTTCAGGTTTGTCCCGACGGTAGCCCGATTGCCAATTATGGTTTCGATGTTACACCAGCCCGCTTGGTTAGTGGCTTAATTACCGAACGGGGCATTTGCGCTGCTAACGAAAAGTCGATACTTGATTTGTTCCCTTTTGATTAAGGGCAAAAAAAAAGTTCTGCACGCAATTTTCATTGCATTGTGCAGAACTTCGTTCACCAAAAAATTCTTAAAATTGATATTGCATTAACTTATAACGACGAGTAAGGCAAGCTTATCCATTCCGAAGAAGCTTCGTCCCATCCTTCATTTTGTTCCAAAATGCCTTCCGATAAAGTGATTTGTGACTCAGGAATTTTGAAAAAACCTTTGGTAGCGTTGTAACGATTCATAAAGTCAAATGAACCAAAGGTGTATCTCTCTTCGTTGCCACGCACCAATATTGGTTGTCCTTCTTGGTTCTTTGCTATTTCGGCTACATCGCCCCAACGGCGTAAATCGTTCCAGCGCAAGGCTTCAAAACACAGCTCATAGCGACGCTCTTTCTTCAAGTTTTCAAGCGAGTAAGCAATTTCGGGCAAGTTGGCACGTTTACGTACCCTGTTAAGGCCGTTGTTTGTTTCGGTAAGTTCTGAATGCATCAGCAGCACATCGGCAAAACGGATAAAAATAATACTTTGGGTTAGCCCTAGTTGTTTGTCGTTTTGGCCACCGTAGAAATATGCGTACGATTGATACATAGTGCCTTCTTCATCGTAAGCACCACATCCTGCATATTTCTTGGCAAATAATCCGGTATTTTCAACTTCCTTAGCCGGATCGCCTTGGTATTCGGGTAATTCAACCGCACGGTCACAAATAGAACCCTCACGTCGGTAGTCGCCTGCATAGTTTGGGTCAGCAGCCCATTCGGTCCATAAATTGTAGCTGGCAGGTCCGTTTGAATAGCCTTGTGGTATAAATGGGAAACAATTTTCGCCAGATTTCCGAAGCCCGAAAAATTCAACGATCCTGTTTGCATAACCCGAAGAATAAATATGGCCTGCTCCAGAGAATTCAGTAGTATTTGAAAAGTTAAGTGCAAACAATACTTCAATGTTATTGTCGCCTGCCCATTCAAGTGCTGTTTCTTTTGTGTAATTGTAATAAGGAGCGGTGTGTGGGTTGGTGTATGGCCACAAATTGCGTTGGTCGGGCAGTAAATCGTGCCCGCTGTTATTTATGCAATCTTCAACATAGCTAACAATGTCAGCTTTTGAAAGTGCTTTATCCATATTGGCGACAGGCAATTCCGTTTTTCCGTAAAAGCCGGTATAAAAAAGATAAACCCTCGCTAATAAGGCCTGTGCAGCCCACTTGCTTGAATGTCCAAGTTCAAAATCGGGATATTTTGTTGACGGAAAATATTCAATAGCTTTTACCAAATCGTAAGCAATTTGGGCATAAATGCTGTCGGGTGTGCTTTTGGGCAAATTTTGAGGGTAGGTTTCCAATATTAGCGGCACCTGACCAAAAAGTTGAGCCATATCGAAATAAAAGAAAGCACGTAAAAAATGGGCTTCGCCTAAAAGTTGTTCGCGCTTGTTGGCAGTTTCCCAATTTGCAACATTGTCGATTGTGTTTATAGCGTTGTTTGCTCTAAAAATGCCGCTGTATCTAATTGTCCAAATGCTTTCAAAGGTGCTTACTTTGCAGTTCAACAAGCGGTCGGCACTTTGCGCGTTGCGGTTACTGGTGCTACCACCACCCAAACGATCGTCGCCAGCCATTTCGTAAGTGTAGAATGGGTTGTCGTCGGGTGTGTAAACTGCATTGTTCAATGTGCTATAAATACCGGTAATCATTTGCACTGCATCGGTTTGAGTGCTGGGGAAGTTCGATGTGTCCTTTTTAGTAAGGTTCTCGCTATCGAGAAAAGTTTCGCAGGCTGTAAGCAGCAAGAAACTAACTGTTATGATATATAATAATTTCTTCATCTCTTTTTGCTTTTTAAAATACTACATTAATACCACCAATAATTGTTTTAGGGCTAGGGTAGTAACCTATATCAATACCCGATGCCCAGTTTTTGCTGTCGCCGTAACCTACTTCGGGATCAAAGCCTGAGTAATTGGTTATGGTGAATAAGTTTTGAGCTGCCACATAAATTCTGAGTTTTTGTAGCGGGAGTTTCCCAATTGCTTGTTTTAGGTCATACCCCAACGAAATGTTCGATATTTTGAGGTAATCGCCATTTTCGATATACATGTCAGACAGCTCTTTAAAATTGATGTCTTTGCCATGAGTAAAGCGTGGGTATTTGTTGGTCGATCCTTCGCCAGTCCAATATTTGGTATAAACATCGGTTGTGTAGTTGTTGTTGGGCGAGTTCGAAAATTCGCGATAGCTTTTAGCAATTTGATGGCCAAAGGCACCGTATGAATTGATTGACAGGTCGAAACCTTTGTATGAACAATTAAAGTTGAAACCCATCGTAAGTTTAGGATGTGGATTTCCAATCATTGTTTTGTCCAAGTCGTCAATTACATCATCGTCGTTCTGATTTACAAAAATCAAATCACCAGGGACCAATGAGTCTTGCAGAAAAACGCCTCCGTTGTTAATAAAATCGTCGATTTGTGCTTGATTTTGAAAAACACCTGCAGTTTCGTAACCCCAGAAATAGCCCATTGGGAAACCTACTTCAACGCGATATAGTTCGTCGGTATTTTGGGCCAATACATTTTCGGGGCCATGAATAATACCTTCTTCGTTGGCAATACGTGTAACTTTGTTTTTGTTTTGTGCAAGGCTAAAACCGGCACTGTATGTAAAACCATTTTTGTTATCGTTCCACGAGAGAGCCACTTCGTAACCGGTGTTATCAACATCGCCACCATTAATATAAGGGGCACCTGTACCGTACGATGCCAGCTGAGGCGCAACTACCAGCCAATCTTTCGTTTGTTTGTCGTACCAATCGAATGCTAAGCCAAGGTGTGAGTTGAAGAAACGTGAATCGAAACCAAAAACCAATTGTTCCGAAGTTTCCCATGTAACATTCTCATTTGGCAGAATATCGGGGAAAGCTCCAATGCTTGGATTACTTTTGTCATTAAAATAATAGTAGCTATCGGTATTAAACGAAATGGTAGCTAAATACTGGAAGTTATCGATATCGGCATTACCGTTTTGTCCCCAGCTTGCACGTAATTTCAGAAAGTTCATTAAATCGGTTGCGGGTTCCATAAAATCTTCGTTGGTGATTACCCAACCGGCCGATACCGATGGGAAAAAGCCCCAGCGATGACCACGGGCAAAGTTCGACGAACCATCGGCACGCATAACAACCGATGCCATATAGGTTTCGCGGTAGTTGTAGTTTATACGCCCAAAAAACGATGCTAACGAGCCCGGAGTGTTGGGCGAGCCCGATATTTGAGTGTCGGTAGTGTTCAAACCTTGTGTGTTAGTAATGTAGGCATGATCGAAAGAGCCAGGGAAAAGTGAATTCGAATTCTTTACCGATACACTTGAACCATAGCCCCACTTTTCGACCGATTGGCCAATCAACAGATCAAAATGATTGTTGCCAACATTGCTAATGTAATTTAGCGTGTTTTCCCATGTCCATTTGGTGCTGTGCGATTGGGTTTGTGTTATATCGTCGGTTAAATTCGATTTGTCGGCCGACAATGCATTTACTGGAACATACTGGCGGTAACTATTCTGATAAAACTGATAGCCTGCGTTGCTCCTGTATTTTAAGTTCTTTAAAGGTGCAATTTCGATGAATGCATTGGCCTGCAACCTACGCGAAGTTGAGTTTTTGTTTCCGTGGCTTACATTTATTTTTGCCAAAGGGTTAACGGCCGATTGGTCGAAATCCCAGTTGTTTTCAATCATATCGGCGTAAACGTAGTAATCGCCGGCATTGTTGTATGCTGGTAATAGCGGTGTAGCAGTAAGTAAATCGCGAATATTATTGCTGTATATCCCCGAAATGCTAACACCCGATTTGTTGGTAACGGTGTAGGTAACGTTTTCGCCAAAAGTTACAATATCGCGGCCATTTTTGCGCAATAACGAGTGGTCGGAGTTGATCCTTGCAGTAAAGCGTTCGTAATTAGGAATTGCCGATTTGCCAATCGTTCCTTCTTGTCCGAGGTAAGAAAAGCCAACAGCTACACGCGACATTTCGCTACCACCGTTAATATTAATAGCATGGCTTTGTATGGGAGCATTGGGGTTTAACGATTCTTCAATCCAATTGGTTCCTTCCCACGAGCCATTGGTAATACTTTCGTAATAATTAGGAATAAGTTCGTTGAATTTATATGCTTTCGATCCCGAAGCTTCTAGGGTACCGTTAACAATTTCCATGTATTGTTGGGCATTTAGCGTTTCAATCCCATTTAGGTTTGCATTCTGAACACCAGTGTAGCCATCGTAATTGATGTCGAAATCGCCAATTTTCCCTTTTTTGGTTGAAACCAAAATTACACCGTTTGCTGCACGAGCACCATAAATTGCCGATGAAGCAGCATCTTTTAAAATGTCGATCGATTCAATGTCGCTTGGGTCGAGCGCTTCGAGCGATCCACCTGCAACACCATCGATAACAACCAATGGCGTCGATGAGCCTGTTGTGCCCAAACCACGAATGTTGATTTTGTAGCCTTCGCCCGGTTGCCCTGAACTTTGCACAATATTTACACCGGGGGCCATACTTTGCAAGGCACCCAATACATCAACGCTGTTGCGTTTGGCCAGGTCATCGCCGTCAACCTGTATGGTTGAACCGGTTACCAATTTCTTTTTTTGCACACCATAACCAATAGCCACAACTTCCTCTAAACCATAAGTTTCGGGTTGCATAACAACATCGATTATGTTTTTCCCATTTACTGCAACTTCGGCATTGCTCATTCCTATGAAGGAAAAAATGAGTGTGCTTGTCGGGTCAATATTGTTTAAAACATATTCGCCATCGACATTGGTTACCGTGCCGTTTGTTGTGCCTTTAATAACCACACTTACTCCAATAATTGGCGAGTTGCTCTCGTCGCTTACTTTTCCTTTTACTGTAAAACTTTGTGTTTGCCGGGTTTCGGATATTTGGTTCGAAAGCACAATGTGCTTGTCTTGTACCACATAGGTTACATCGGTATTTCCGAAAAGTTGATCGAGTACGTTGTAAATGTCTTGGTTATCAACTGAAATGTTTACTTCGCGCGAAACATCAATCAACTTGTTATTGTAAAAGAAATTGAACTCGGTTTGTGATTCAATTTCCTGTAAAACATCGGCAACAGTAGTGTTGCTTAGTTTCATTGTAAGGCGGGCATTTTGAGAATAAAGCCCAGTGGCCATAACATTGGTTATGCATAAAAGTGTAAGTAATGTTAGAATCTTCATAATCCTGAACAGTTTTCGGTTAGGTAATGTCCACCTGAAAGCAGGTAGCTCACAAAAATTTTTCATAGATTTGTATAGTTTAAATTAGACTTAGGCTCACGCCAATGAGCCATTTTTAGGATGGGGGTGCGCCAACACCTCCATTCCGTTTTTATCGGGTTACGATAAAGGTTTTATTTTGATTTTTTTCTTCATAAACAATTGGTTAGCGTCAATTTCATCTTTCATGATTTCGAAACGCACAGGAGTGGTTAATTCAATGTATTTCAGTATTTGGCTAAGCTCTTCACCATTAAACGACCCTGTAAAGGCATAGTCACCTTTTATTTTTTGATCAATTTCGAACGACACATTGTACCAGCGTTCGAGGTGCAAAAGTACATCGTGCAGGTTGTCGTTTTTGAAAATGATTTTGCCTTCGAGCCAAGCAGTGTATTTTGATGGATCGACTGTTTTTCGGGAAATTTTTTTGTCGTTTTTGTTGTAAATAGCTAATTGGTTTGGAGTAAGTGAAAGAATTTGTTCGCGTTCATTGTTTTTGCCAACTAGAAGGTTCACCTTGCCTTGGGTGAGTAAAACTTCGGTTTTTTGATCGTTTTCGTATGCCTTACAATTAAACGCTGTACCAACTGCTTCAACATATAAATTTCCCATTTTTACCCTGAAAGGTTTTGGGCTTTTTGCCACTTCGAAAAATGCTTCGCCGTTGAGTTCGACCAAGCGTTCGTTATCACTGAATTGGGTGGGGTAAACAATGGTGGTTGTACCGTTAAGCCACACTTTTGTGCCATCGGGAAGCAAAAATGTACTGCGAAGGGTAGCAGGTGTGGTAATTTGGTTTTCAACAATGTTTGTTTTACTAAGCTGGTTGAGTTTAATACCTTGCCAAACCGAAAAAGCAAGCAGTGGTATTAAAACCACTGCCGCTGCTTTTGATAAAACCAATTTAATACTAATCTTCCTATGATGTTTATTTATTCGTTTGCGAACTAGCTGATAAGCCTGTTGGCTATCAATTTGTTCCATTTGTTTCAGCAAACCAACTTTTTCGTCAATTTCATTTTCTGTAAATTGGGTGTTAGTCAATTCATTTGAATTTACCGAATGCTTGTCCTTTTTGATCATTGTTTATTATTAATTACTTATACGACGTTTAACTGACTCGAAATACGTGCTCTGAATATCGAAAAAAATTAAATTTTTTCGAGGAGATTCTAACTATCAGAAAAAGATTGATTTATGGTTGTATTTTGTCGATGAGGAAACCAACAATAACCAAGGGCAGGTGATTGCCAAGTTCGGTACGTAAAATTTTTAATGCTTTACCAATATGACCTTCAACTGTACGTACCGAAATGTTTTTATGTATAGCAATGTTGCTAGGGGTAATTCCCTCAAAGCGATTCATTAAAAATATCTCTTTACAAGTTGGCGGTAGCTTGTTTATTGCCTTGCTGAGTATTTGACGCAATTCGCTTTCAATAATGAAATCATCGGTTTGATTTTGAATTTCGTTAAAATCGTTGACTTCGCTTGCTTTTTGTTTTATTTTTAGATGCCGTAAATAATCGAGAGAACGATTTCGGACCGAAGTAAAAAAGTAAGATTTTATTGATTGAGAGATGTTTAATGTTTGCCTTTTTGCCCAAGTGGTAACAAAAAAATCTTGAACAATATCTTCAGCAGCTTCCCTATTGCCCACATATTTAATTGAAAAAACAACCAAGCCGCTGTAGTAAAGGTGAAACAAATATTCAAATATTTGTTGGTTGCCTTCTTTTAAAGCGTCGATAAGAATTTTTTCGTGGTAATTATCGGGCATCAGCTCAATTAACTTGGTTATTGCTTTCAAAAGTAACTTTTTATCAAAAACTTTCGAAGGAAAATATTCTAAGTTTGTTTTTTTTGATTTGTAGTCATTTTTTTATTCTAGTGCATATTCAAAAAATGATCGAATAATAAGTTGAAGCAAAGACTGATTAATTGTACAATTGTTATATTTTTGGTTTCCCAAAGTAGAAGATTTAAAGGTTTTGTTAAGTAAAAACACATTGAAAACAGCTGTAGTAATATTGAATTGGAACGGCAAACAACATCTCGAGAAATATTTGCCAGATGTAGTTGAGCATACCGCATTGCTCAACAACGATATTTATGTTGCAGATAATGGATCTACCGATGATTCGATTATGTTTTTGTATCAATCTTATCCGCAAATAAAAATCATCCAACTTGATAAGAACTATGGCTTTGCTGGTGGTTATAATCAAGCGCTCAAGCAAGTCGAAGCCGACATTTTTTGTTTATTAAACAGCGATGTGCGGGTTACTGAAGATTGGTTAAATGCGCCATTGGAGATATTTGAAAAATATAGCGATATAGCTGCTGTTCAGCCAAAAATACTCTCCGATCGCGATTTGTCGCGTTTTGAGCATGCCGGGGCTGCCGGAGGCTTTATCGATAAATATGGTTATCCGTTTTGTCGTGGCCGTATAATGAATATTATTGAGTACGATAAAGGGCAATATAACTCACAAAGCGACATATTTTGGGCGTCAGGGGCATGCTTATTTATCAGGTCTGAAGTTTTTCACAGCCAAGGCGGTTTCGACGATGATTATTTTGCACACATGGAAGAAATAGACCTGTGCTGGAGATTAAAAAACCAAGGACTTAGGGTTGTTTACTGTCCTAAAAGTAAAGTTTTTCATTATGGTGGTGCTACGCTCGACTACAATAACCCCCATAAGTTGTACCTGAATTTCAGAAACAGCCTTTGGACCTTGTACAAAAATTACACAGGCAAGTATTTGTGTTTTACAATGTTTAAGCGCATGCTTATCGATACCACTGCTATTCTGAAGTTTGCAGCAAGTTTCGACATTAAGAATGCAATGGCTATTTTTAAAGCGCACATGGCTTTTCATGCTTCACGAAGAAACATAGTTGAAAAGCGTAAAAAGTTAATGGCCAAAGTTACCTGTCGTCAACACGACGAAATATTGCCTTTGAGCATTGTTTTATGCTTTTTCCTTAAAGGGAGAAAAACATTTCACAGCTTAAAGAAATTCAGGACCAAAAACCTTCTAAAATCCAAAAGGTTGTTTTAACCAATTTGTTCAATCAATTCGCCAAAAATTGCTTCGAGTTTAGGTGCTGCAAGTGCTGCAACATCGAGCACTTCGGTGTGTTGGTTTCCGCCATCGGCAATGGCCAGGCCGTTATTGGTAATAACCGACATGCCAAAAACTTTCAATCCAGCATGGTTAGCTACAATCACTTCGGGTACAGTTGACATGCCCACTGCATCGCCGCCAATAGTATGAAAAAAACGATATTCGGCAGGTGTTTCGAAGCTTGGTCCCGAAACGCCAACATAAACACCTTCGTGTAGTCGGATCATTTTTTCGCGGGCAAATTGGCGGGCCATCTCGCAGAGCTCGGGGTGATATGCTTTCGACATGTCGGGGAAACGAGGTCCCAAACTGTCGT
>DAOSWJ010000026.1:9663-11073 GCA_035380005.1 Prolixibacteraceae bacterium
CCGTTTTTTCTTTTATAAAGTTTGCTGTTGCTTCTATTTTCTGTAACATAATTCATGACTCTTTTATTGAATAAATCCTTTGTTTTGTCGAGGAATTTTATCTCGATTGGTATATAATATAAGTTTTCTATAAATCCTATTGGTTTTTCATTCACCGATTTGAATCTTACCATGTCCTTTTCTGTAGTAATCATTATTTTCTCGGCCGATTCAATGGTGTCAAAATTTTCTTTTATTTTGATTAATTCATTGCTGTTATAATGAAAATGATCGGCGTATGCCAGATGGATAATTTCGCCAACCTGAGGTGTCAGGTAATCGATTAATGGTTGAGGGTTGGCTATGCCGGTAATTAAGAGGACGGCGTGTTTGCGCATGTCGTTTGTAAAAAGCTTTACTCCTTTTTCGGCGGGTGTAATTTCGCCATAAACAATACTGGTGAAGAATAAATTCTGATACGGGCGAATGTCGAGTCGGTTTTTAATAACGCGCTGATCGATTGGTTTTAGCATTGCAGGGCATTTGGTGTATATAATAAAATTGGCCCTGAAACGGCTATGGCAAGGTTCGCGTAAACGCCCGGCAGGCAAAAGGTCGTCGTCGAAAATTGGTTGGGTGTAATCAACCAGTAAAATGTTAATGCTTGGTTTTACACTGCGGTGCTGAAAGGCATCGTCGAGCACAATCACATCAATATCGAAACGCTTGTCGTTAATGAGTTTTTGAATGCCTTGTACTCTTTTTTCGCAAACGGCTACGGTAATTTCGGGGAATTTCTGTTTTATCTGAACTGCTTCGTCGCCAATTTCGCTTACTCCTGAATTGCGCGATGCTAACAAAAAACCTTTTGTGCGGCGCTTATATCCTCGGCTTAAGTAAGCAACGTTGAACTGTTTCTTCAATAATGAAATAATGTATTCGGCGTGTGGTGTTTTGCCTGTACCACCAACAGTTATATTGCCTACCGATATTACAGGTACTTCAAAATCGTGTTGCTTAAATACTTTTGAATCGTATAAAAAGTTGCGAATGGCAATTATTAAACCATACAATAAAGTAAACGGGTATAATACAATTTTTAGCATGTGTTGTTGTTATCGGTAAACCAGGTTTGAAATATTGCCCTAATTTACGAAGATGTACCATCAGAACAAAAATAATAATTGGAAAACAAAATTTAATTATTGCATGAGTTTATTGCCGACAAAAAAACTGCCATGGCAAGTAGTTGCAAATTTTAGTAGTTGTGTCACTCCCGATTTGCAAATTATTACCATGGCAGTTTATAAAATGAACCCAATGTGGCTTAATGGCAAATTATTTCTATTCGCAATACATGCCAAAAGGTAAGCGGGCCATTACGCCATTTGTGCCTTTTATATTCTGTAATGTTTGGTAGTATTTTGCAGC
>DAOSWJ010000026.1:11173-15543 GCA_035380005.1 Prolixibacteraceae bacterium
GCAATGTAGTAACCACCCGAAGCTGCAAGTTCGCCCATCGATACAACAACATGTTTTTCTTCGGCAGCTAATTTAACTTCGCGCCAAATAAGTTCCGAAGCCAAGGCACTTCCTCCGGGCGAATTAATCCTGAACACAATGGCTTTTATGGTTGAATCGATACGTGCTTTGCGAATTTCGCGAGCTAAATCGGCACCAACAATACCTTCGCTACTAAACGATCCGCCACCGCTCATTGCTATTTCGCCTGCTGCATAAATAACAGCAATTTTATCTTTTGCCAAGCCCTTTTCTTTACGGGTTTTAACAACTGTTTTCATATCTGCTACAGTTGCCGCATTGATTTCTTTATTGGGTTTTGTTTCGGTTTTTTCACGTAAAAAATCGAGCACCTGATCTTCGTATAATATGCTGTCAACTAAGTTGTAGGCAAGGTATTCTTTTGCCGGACGATAGCTCATGTTCAAATCGGCAATATTGTTGAGTTCTTCAGCACTTACACCTCTCGATTGGGCAATATCGTCAATTACATTGTTCCAGATGCTGCCAATATAAGTTTCAACTTGTTTGCGGTTTTCGTCGCTCATTTTATCGAGCATAAAGGGCTCTACGGCAGCTTTAAATTTGCCATGGCGAATTACCTGCATTTCAACGCCCAGTTTTTCGAGGCCTTCTTTATAAAATTCGTGCATCGATGCGATACCATGAAACATGAGCATGCCTTCGGGATTAATGAAAACCTTGTCGGCAACCGATGCCACATAGTAAGTTTTTTGTGAGTAGTTTTCGGAATAGGCATAAATGAATTTCCCGCTTTCGGTTTTGAAATCGGCTAATGCCCTGCGTATTTCTTCGCAGCTTGAAAAGCCTGCTCCAATGTTTTCGGTGCGAATATATATACCTTTGATTTTATCGTCGGTTTTGGCTTTGTCAATGGCATCTAGAATATCGTCAATGCCCAGTTTTTTTGCGCCTGATAAACCAGGTATTTCAAGGTCTTGAAACGGGTCGTTAGGTGCACGGTCAACAATTGCTGCATCGAGTTTGAGCAAAAGAACCGACTTGTCTTTTATAACAACTTCTTTTTGGGTGGTTGACATCAATGCCGATGCAATCCCAATAAAAATAAAGATCGAAACCAGCGAGAGAATAGCTATGCCGGTTATAGTAGCCAAAGTGTATTTTAGAAAGCTTTTCATTATACAATTTTTTATTTATAAATTTTGTTTGAATGTTTTATCAGTAACAACAAAAGGGCAAAAATTACACATTAAGCATGCAAAAGAATAAATATTTTTTTTCAACTGTTGCTTAAAAGAGGAAATATTTACAAAAGAATTGCTAAATTGGTTTCTTAAATTTTAAAATACCGAACATTTTAGTTGGTGTAGATGTTAGTTTTCTTTGATTATTAGCATGATACATTGGCTTTAAGGTGAAACCAAATAACTTACTCATGAAGAAAGCTTTTCTTTCGCTTGGATCGAACAGTGGCGACCGCAAAACCAATCTTGCCAGGGCAATTCGTTACATTAATATTGGTGTTGGGCATATAATCGATTTGTCGGGGATTTATGAAACTGAACCATGGGGCTTTGAGGCTGATAGTAATTTTCTGAATATTGTGATTGAGATAATTACCGATTTGACTCCTCAGGAAGCTTTGAGAAAGTGCCTCGAAATTGAAAGTAAATTGGGACGTAACAGAGCAAACGAACATGGTTATGCCTCGCGTACCATCGATATTGATATATTGTTTTATCAGGGTATCATTGTAAACGATAGTGACCTCACCATTCCGCATCCCTTGTTGCATGAGCGGCGCTTTGTTCTGGAACCACTTAAACAAATCGACCCCGATTATATACACCCTGTGTTAGGTCTGACTGTTGCCGAACTTTTGGACAAATGTACCGATACGTCGTCGGTTGTTCAGCTTGGTTCAATAATGAACGAAATCTAAAACAAAAGGGCTATTCTTCTTCGTCAATGTTAGCTTCGAAAAGGAAATCGTTGTATGGGAAACGTGTAACGTGTATGCTTTTCACTTCCTCGTAAAGCTGGTTTTTTAGTTCTTCAATATTGGTTTTTTCTTTTGCCGATATAAATATCGAAGGAGTATTGTTTTTAGCCATCCAACTGTTTTTCCATTCTTCGAGTGTCCAATTTGCTTTGGTTGTTTCCGAAAGGTCGTCGGCATCTTTTTCTACAAAAGTGAACGCGTCGATTTTATTGAACACGTAGATTATTTTCTTGTTTGAAGCATCGATTTCTTCGAGGGTGCCGTTTACGGTGTTTATTTGTTCTTCGAATCCTTTGTGCGAAATATCGACAATGTGCAGCAATATATCGGCTTCGCGAACTTCGTCAAGAGTCGATTTAAATGATTCGACCAATCCGTGAGGTAATTTACGTATAAAGCCAACGGTGTCGGTTAGCAAGAATGGCAAATTGCCAATAACCATTTTTCGAACGGTGGTGTCAAGAGTAGCAAAAAGCTTGTTTTCGGCAAATACTTCCGATTTGGTGAGCAGGTTCATCATTGTCGATTTCCCAACATTGGTGTAACCAACCAAAGCAACACGAACAAGTTTACCCCTGTTTTTACGTTGGGTAACCATTTGTTTGTCTATTTTTTTGAGCTGTTCCTTTAGCCGGGCTATTTTTGTGAGAATTATCCTGCGGTCGGTTTCGATCTGTGTTTCACCTGGGCCTCGCATACCAATACCGCCTCGTTGTCTTTCGAGGTGAGTCCAAAGCCGGGTTAGCCGGGGCAGCATGTATTGCAGCTGGGCCAATTCGACCTGGGTTTTTGCGTATGCTGTTTGCGCCCTTTTAGCAAATATGTCGAGAATAAGGTTGGTGCGGTCGAGCACCTTGCATTGAAGTATTTTTTCGATATTCCTCAGTTGGGTTGGCGAAAGCTCGTCGTCAAAAATAATGGTGTCAACCTCATTAACTTTCATAAAGTTGCCAATCTCGTCGAGCTTTCCTGGGCCAACAAAAGTTACCGAATTGGCAACCGGCAGGCGCTGAAAAAATTTACCGGCAACTTCGGCACCGGCAGTGTGAGCTAAAAAGGCCAATTCATCGATATATTCGAGCGCCTTGTTTTCGTCTTGGTCTTGGTTAATTAAGCCAACAAGTACAACTTTTTCGATATTGATTTTTGTGTCCAACTGATCCATAAACTATACATAAAAAAACCTGATCCCGAGACCGGGACCAGGAATAAATATTTTTTCAAACTTGTTTACTGTAACTGGAAGTTAATAGGTACAGTGTACGATACCCTAACTGGCTTACCCCTTTGTTTTCCGGGTTTCCATTTAGGCAGGTTGTTTACAACCCTAAGTGCTTCTTGGTCGAGCGATGGGTCAACGCCCCTTGCAATACGGGCATTGGTAACACTTCCGTCGCGGTCAACAACAAAGGTTACATACACTTTACCCTGAACACCGTTTTCGGCTGCAATAACCGGATACTTCACATTATTGCTGATCCATTGGCGAAGAGCCAATTCTCCACCCGGGAATTCAGGCATGTCTTCAACAATTACAAAAACCTCGGTATCTTCTTCGGGTTCTTCTTCGGTAATTACCGGAACGGCATCAATAATTGTAGCATCATCGGCTTCAGTCGATTCGAATTCAAATTCTTCATCCAACTCAACATCATCGTCAATAATGGTTAAAATCTCAACCACTTTTGGTGGTGGTGGAGGTGGTGGTGGAGGAGGAGTTTCCTGACGGGTAATGGGTATTACCTCATCTTCGATTGCTTGCACGGTGAGTTCGCCAAGAGTGTCGGCCGATTTAACTGAGTCGTTGATATTGAACGCAGTAAATACGATACCCAACGAAATCACCAAACCCAGCTGAACGAAAATATTCCGTTTATTTTCAAGGTCAGCTTTCGGTGTCTTTTTAAGTTCCATAAGAATTTATTTTATGCGTTTATTTATTCAAAATAGAGCGGCTAAAGTTAAAAAATATCTGATAAACGCCCTATTGCTTTTTAATTTTTTTGTGTTGTTGTTTTATTTTGCTGACAGCCAATAAATAAAGCTGGTTTTTTATATTTTGAAAATGACCTAATGCAAAACTCAAATAACACAAAAACCTGTGAGACGAAAAGAGCAACATACTATGTATTACAAAAATCAAACCACAATTATTTGCTGTCACATAAAAATAAGGGGCAATAATTTTGAGTTTTTTATTTAGATAGTATTTTGCCATTGAAAAATATTTATATATTTGTGCCCGCAAACAAAACGGTTTGTACAGTATATTTATGCTGAATTGATAATTTGAATAAAGGGGGATTAGCTCAGTTGGCTAGAGCGTCCCGATAGCAATCGGGAAGGT
>DAOSWJ010000026.1:15643-18411 GCA_035380005.1 Prolixibacteraceae bacterium
GGGGGATTAGCTCAGTTGGCTAGAGCGTCCCGATAGCAATCGGGAAGGTCAACGGATCAAATTCCGATACGTTCAAATAATAAAGGGGGATTAGCTCAGTTGGCTAGAGCGTCCCGATAGCAATCGGGAAGGTCAACGGTTCAAATTCCGATACGTTCAAAATAATAAAGGGGGATTAGCTCAGTTGGCTAGAGCGTTTGACTGGCAGTCAAAAGGTCATCGGTTCGATTCCGATATTCTCCACTGAAAATCAGAGAGTTACAAATGTTGTATTTGTAACTCTTTTTTATTTGCATTTAGCCCTCAGTATATTTTGGAATCTACTTGTAAAAATTATAACTGTCCCTTTAATTGTTCCAGCTTAGCATTGAGTTCATTAGTTATTTGCTCGTTAAATGAGTTATTGCTAATAGCATTTTCGCAAACGTAAATTGCCTGTTGAACATTGCCTTTTGCTTCGTAAATGTTGATTAATAAGAATACCGATGATGCATATTCGGGGTGTGATTTTATTTCATCTTTAAGTACCTTAATTGCTTTGCTATTCATGCCCGTTTGTGCCAAAAAATAGGCATAACTATAACCGTATTTTGCTTGTTCGGGTTCCGATTCGTATGCAATGCAGCTTAGCTCACAGGCTTCCGTTAAATTGTATGCCGAAACAATAATTGCAAGGTTGTATGCGGCAGAGGCATTCGAGTTGTTTGCTTTTAATACATTCCGTAAAGCATTTTCGGCGATATCCATTTGCTTTAGCTCAGCCATTAGCAGCCCATAGTTGAAATTAACAGCTTCGTTTAAAGGCTCAGCTTTAAGTGCTTGTTCTAATTTTAGCTTTGCTTCGTTGCTTTGCCCTGTGACCGATAACAAGTAGCTGCTGTTTACTAAAGGTTGAATAATTTCAGGCGCCAATTTTGATGCATTGTTAAACGAGGCAATTGCATTATCGATTTGCCGGGTATTTTGATAAAAATTACCAAGATTATAATGAGCGCTCCAATCGTCGGTGCGAGTAACCAACGAATGAGTATATTCATTAATCACACTATCAACAATGGCTTGTTCTTCGGGTTGGAAAAGTGAGATGTCGAATTGAGTTAATGGAACAGCAGAGGCTAAACGTACGAGCCTGATATCGTCTTGAGCTGCTTTTAATAGGAATTTTTTAGTTTTGGAGTCGGTAAATCCGTTTAAAGCTTCGGCTGCGGCACTGCGTACCAATGGAAATTCAGACAAGAGTGCATTGTAAATGGCTTGCTTTTTAATAGTGTCGTTAAGGCTGGTTAACAAGCGAAGATATGATGTTGTATAAACTTCGCCATATTTATTGGTGCTAATTGCGTTAAGGGTTGCCTCTTTATTTTTCCATTTGCCGGTTCGCGCATCAACAAGCAAGCGGGCTGCATCGAGGGTATTTTCTTGATAGCCATTATCCTTTTTCCACTTTAATAAATGTTGTTGTGACCATTGAGCATCTTTGTCGGTATGGCAAATATTACAAGCATTAGGCGAATTGAATTCAATGCTAGCTTTTGGCATTGGCGGACGAAAACTATGGTCGCTCCTTACCATGTGCCCAAATTGGGTTTGAGGCATGTGGCAATCGACACACTTAATTGAATTTTCACCCAAAGCATGGTGGGTATGTGCTTCATAATTGGCTTCTTTATCGGTGTGGCAGGTTGTGCATGCTTTGTTTGCCGTAGTTAAATCATCGCTTTTGTAGCGGTATCTGCCCGATGAAGTATGGCATGTTACACAATGCATCTCACTTTTTTTAGTACAGGTATTCATATGCCATCCGGTCATCGTGTAGTTTTCACCCAAATCGCGGCCATCGGGATAGAAATCATTATTTTCAAGTGTAATTAAATCGTAATTGTCGAAATATCTATCTCCGGGTAAATACGATGGTGTGATTGGTCGCATTTTTGCATGGCACGGCGCACAACTTGCATTGTGTTGCTCAGGTGTAAAATTTGTTGTGGTAATTAACTTCATATCGGTCAATGTAACACCTCTCTTTTCTGCAATTCTTGCAGCTTTAATATGTTCAGATCCAGGGCCATGACATGTTTCGCAGTTTATGCCGGCCTCATTCCAATTTGTTTGATAAGTATTGCTCGCTAAGTCGAAATTATTGTTTAGTTGACTAACGTGGCAGCTGTAGCATGATGTGTTAAAGGTATATTGGCGGTGTTTCCACGGAAGTGCTTGGTCGTTTATTGATGTTTCATCCATCTGTGGGAAATGCCTTATTGCCGATTCGGGATTGTTGTACCATAGACCTGTTTTGACATTAAATGCAATTGGTAGGGTTTGCAATCGACCACCATCGAGATCGGTCAAAAAATAATAAACATTTTTACCCCCAAGTGCCCAAATTACCCTGTAATAGTTTAATGAATCGGCAAGGCGTTCCTGAATGAATAGGGTGGTATCTTTTACTATGGCTTTATAATAGCCATTTTCCATAAATATCTCGTCTTGGTTTATTTTGATTTTATTTTCGATAAACGATAAAGTTATGGGCTGCATGGCTAAGCCATGAAAAGAAGTGGACCAGAGTTCGTAAAACTTAGCGTGACATTCGATACATGAAGTGGACCCTGTGAAATCAATTATAGATTTTCTTTTTCCACATCCGAAAAATAATACAATAATAATTAGTAAGAAATAATGCCAAACTTTCACTGTTTAAAAAGTTTATAATATATCAATGTTGTCCGGTTAAGCAAAAACTATTTGTAAAGATTGCTTCGCCGTGC
>DAOSWJ010000027.1:0-12940 GCA_035380005.1 Prolixibacteraceae bacterium
TAAAAATGCTGGCGACGGTCACTGGCAATATGCTCCACCATTCGAAGAAGACAAATATGACACTCCTTACATTGGTGGTGACATAGGCGAAACTGTAACTTGGTGCTACACTTTGGTTGGCGAAGGTTACACTGTTGAGTACCAATTCCCTCTTTCGAGCCTTACCAATGCCGACGGCGAAGTTTTGACTGCTGCTGATTTCGAAGCTCTTCCTGAAAAAATGGGTTTTGACTTAACAGCTATCGACCGCGACTCAGGTGACGACGCTCGCAAAAGGTTAGTATGGCAATGTAACGTTAACGAAGCTTGGGCTAACATGGACGATGCCGGTACACTTACTTTCACTGGTGAAAGAGTTGGTTTCAACGAAATTAAAGCTGCCAGCTTGAATGTATTCCCAAATCCAGTTCAAGACGTTTTAACTATCGACAACAGCTTCAATAAAGTGGTTATCACCAACATTATTGGCCAAGAAGTTAAAGTTCTCGAAACTTCATCGAAAACTATCAATGTAAGCGACCTTACTAAAGGTGTTTATGTTGTTTCGACTTTCGAAAACGGCGTTCGCAACGGATATGCTAGAATTACTAAGAACTAATTAATAAGTTCAATATTTTAAGAGCAGCCATGGGCATTGAGCCCATGGCTGTTTTTTTATGCGCAAAACTTTGTGCACCCGTTCACTTAAATACTATCAAAATTTTAAACGTGTACAATTGTTTATTTATTCTGATCACTGTTGTCCGTTAAAAATTCTAAAACATAGAAATTGACTATATTGCATGAACTAACATCTTGATTATAACGATGGGCTAAAGCCCCTTTTCAAAGATGTGATTTTATTTTATTTATAACCCCAGCCTTAAGGCTGGGGTTAGTATAGTCCCAATTAACAAGGGCTTTAGCCCAATAGTTATAATTTTACCGGACAATACCGATTTCTAATCTAATATTTTCTAAATAATCTGATATTTAATTAACTAAACAGTATGAAACAGGCATGCTAACTACTCTACAAAAAAATATTTTTTTGCATGCGGGTTCCATACGGCTTTAAAAACAATCTATTGTCGTATGAAAAATCACTCATTTAATTTTTACCGAAGTATGGTAAGCAGTTTTGTTAAACCTGCTTTACCGCTACTTATGCTGTTTTTGCTGACAGCAATGCAGGTTTCGGCCTCACAGCAGCAACAACGAAAAACAATTTCGGGCACCGTTTACGAAGCCGGAACAAACGAAAGCCTTCCAGGTGCCACTATTCTCGAAAAAGGCACCAACAACGGTACAATAACCGATGTGGATGGCAAATTTACACTAACAATAAACGAAAACAGTGTTATTGTTGTATCGTACGTATCGTACAAATCGCAAGAAATATCAACAATTGGTGTTTCAAATTTCGACATTGTGCTCGAACCCGATGTAGTTGGAGTTGAAGACGTTGTTGTAATTGGCTACGGTACCGTTAAAAAAAGCGACCTTACAGGAGCTGTTGCTTCAATTGCCGCCGACGATATTCGCTCGAATATAGGTTCGGGTGTTGACCAAGCTTTGCAAGGCCGTACTGCAGGTGTAACTGTAACAGCCAACAGCGGTACTCCGGGTGCTTCGCCAACAGTTCGCATCAGGGGTATGGGTACCATTACCAATCCCAATCCGTTTTATGTAGTCGATGGTGTACCTATTTCGGCCGAATCGGTTGCCATGCTTAACCCGGGCGACATTGAATCGATGGAAGTATTGAAAGATGCTTCGGCAGCTGCAATTTATGGTGCCCGTGCTGCAAACGGCGTTATCCTGATTACTACCCGCCAAGCAAAAGCAGGCAAATCGTCGGTTTCGATCGATGCATATTCGGGCATACAAACCGTTGCTAAAAAATACGATATTATGAATGCCGAAGACTGGATTACCTACAGGAATGCAGCCGGTCAACCTTGGCAAGACAGCTCAGCTGTTAATAATACCGATTGGCAGGACGAGGTTTTCCGTCAGGCTAAAGTTAACAATGTACAAGTATCGTTCTTGAACGGAACCGAAAAACTGAACAGCGCCATTATTGGTAGCTATTTCAAACAAGAAGGTATCATCAAAGGATCAGACTACGAGCGCTACACCATGCGTGTTAATACCTCGTCGAAAATCAAACCTTGGCTAACCATTGGTGAGAATATTGGGATCAGCCATTCAACACAAAACTCAATTCCCGAACAAAACGAATGGAGTTCGGTAGCGATCCAAACCCTTATAATGGACCCAACAACACCGGTTTACACTGAAGATGGAAACCATCACGGATCGTTGAACAACAACATTACCAACCCTGTAGGTTTGATTGAGCGTAACCATAACATCATGAAAACCGACCAACTGTTGGGAAGTGCTTACATTGAAATCAAACCATTGCCATGGTTAACATTCAAATCGAGCATTGGTCTCGAAATGAACCAATACAATAACGAACAATTTACCCCAATTTTTTACGAATCGGTATCGGTGAACAGTTCGACAACATCGTTGTTCAGGGGCGATTTCAAAATGAATACCCTGCTTACAGAACAATTACTTACACTGCAAAAATCGTTCAACAAGCACAATGTACAGTTTTTGATGGGTTATACCCGCCAAAACAGCACTTACCGTTTAAATATGCGCCAAGTTAACGGTGTACCTCTAAGCCAGGATCTTTGGCTAATTTCAAACGGCGAATCGGCATCGTTACAATACGAAGATGTTGCCGGTTTGATGAACGTTCCGGGCGGATTGAGCGGTGTACCATTCGATGCATCGATGATTTCGTACCTTGCACGCTTGATATACTCTTTCGACAATAAATATGATGTAACTGCATCGATACGTCGCGACGGTTCAAGTAAATTTGGCCCTGCCAACCGTTGGGGTAACTTCCCATCGTTTGCTGCCGGTTGGAAAATCAGCGAAGAATCATTCTTCCCCGAAAACAACGTGCTTAACTTTGCCAAGTTACGTGCAGGTTGGGGTATGCTGGGTAACCAGGAAATTGGCGACTATGGTTCATACACCAATGTTTCGTACGGTTACAACTACAACTTTGGAACATACGGACAACAAGCAACTTACCCGGGCGGATCGCCACGTGGTTTTGCCAATGCAGGTTTAAAATGGGAAGAAACCATTCAAACAAACATTGGTCTCGACCTGCTTTTGTTCAACTCGAAATGGACAGTTAACTTCGACTATTTTAACCGCTTAACCGACGATATGTTGGCGCAGGTACCTGTTCCAAACCTCAGTGGTATTATGGATGCTCCTGTAACCAATGCCGGTTCGGTTTCGAATAAAGGATGGGAATTGAATACCAACTACCGCGACCGTGACAACGAACTTAAGTGGATGGTTGGATTGAACCTTAGCCATGTGAAAAACGAAGTAGTTCGCTTGGGTAGCGATCAACCAATACCTTCGGCATCGTTTAGGGCAAGCGATTACATTGCCCGTACCGAAGCAGGTATGCCTATTGCTTATTTCTATGGCTTTGTAGTTGATGGTATTTACCAAAACCAAGACGAAATTGACCAAATGAACAAAATTACCCAAGAGAAAACAGGTAACCCACGTGCTGCTTACGACAACCGCAAAGCAAAACCCGGCGACATAAAATTCAAAGACCTCGACGATGACGGCATGATAACCACTAAAGATAAAACCTTTATTGGCAGCCCTCACCCCGACTTAACCTATGGTGTTAATTTAGAACTCGAATACAAAGGTTTCGATTTTAAAGCTTTTGGCCAAGGGGTTTACGGTAACGAAATATTTATGGCTACTTTATATTACCTGCAAAGCGGCGATGGTTACTGGAACCTTTTAAACTCAGCAATGGACTACTGGAAAGCCGACGGCGATCAGACTTCGGTTCCCGGAATTCCCGGTTCGGTTGAAGAGAACAAACGTTTATCGGATCGTTACATTCGCGATGGAAGTTATTTCCGAATCAAGAACTTGCAACTAGGCTACACCCTACCCGAAACAATTACCCAAAAAATGGGCTTCGAAAACATACGTGTTTATGCAACGGGACAAAACCTGATATCGTTCCACAAATACGAAGGATTCGACCCCGAAATTGGTGTGGGCAACAACCAAGGTGGCGATGTTAGCCAACGCGGCTTGCTCGATATAGGTGTTGACCGTGGTATGTATCCATTGGCAAAATCTGTTTCGTTTGGAATTAATCTTACTTTTTAACCGTTACTGAAAATAATAATCACATGAAACGAATATATTTAATCATATTTCTCTCTTCGTTGCTCTTAGCATCGTGCAACGAAGAAGCATTCCTTGACCAGAAACCGCACACTCCTACCGACTTTGGTTTTTACACATCGGAAGATGGTGCCATTCAAGGAATCAATGCTGCATACGACATTTTGCAGCTTGGCGAAGAACTCGGACGAGTTGAACTTATGGGCACTGTTTGTTCAGGCGATGCAATGGCCGGTGGTGAACCAGGTGGTGGCGACCAGGCTGCCCTTCAAAACATGATGAAATTTAATGTAATAACCACTAACGACTACATGATCAAGTACTGGAGGGCATTGTACCGTGGCGTTTACCGTTGCAACCTCATCCTTTACTATTTGGCCGATCCGGTTGAAAATTTCGACGAAAACCTTCGCCAACGCTTATTGGGCGAAGCAACTTTCTTGCGTGGTTTGTTCCACTTCAAACTGCAAACCTTTTACGGAGGATATCCTCAGTTACAATCGACATTCAATAACCAGCTTAAAGGCGTACCTTTTATCGATCATGTTCTGTTACAAGAAGAGTGGAATCAGGAACGCCCTGAGCTAAGTTATACCTGGGAACGCATTGAACAAGATTTTGCTGCTGCTGCCGATATGCTTCCTGCAAGTTACGATGCCGCTAATATTGGACGTGCTACAAGCGGTGCCGCTAAATCGATGCTTGCCAAAACTTACCTATATCAGGAAAAATGGCAAGAAGCTTACGACAAAGCCAAAGAAGTAATCAACTCGGGCACTTACTACTTAATTGGAGAAGATGGCCACAACAACCAATTAACAGTTACCCGATTGGGCAAAGATGGCGAATTTGAAACAACCATGCCAGGCTACAAATGGATTTGGCAACCCGAAGCAAATAATTGTGCCGAAAGCATTTTCGATGTTCAGCATTACAAAGAAGGAACTTCTACTTACCCACAAGGACAAGAAGGTAACCTTTTGCCACAATACTATGGTATTAGAGCTGTTAGGGCTATGGTGAAAAAAGGTGACCAATGGGTTGAACAAAACGTTGAATACTACTGGGGTTTTATTTTGCCTACAAAGTATTTCATGGAAACTGCTTTCCAACAAGCTAAAGGCGTTGAAGGCAATAACATTCTCGACCCTCGTTTCAAATTATCAGTTATTACTGCCGATACCAAAGTGCCATTTTATTATGCCGACGAAGAGGCACGTGCCTTGTTCCCCGACTCGGTTTATTATGCACCATATTACAACAATCCTTCGCCGGGTAATGCAACATGGAAATATTTTACCGATCCTTACTTTAACGAAGGAGCAAAATCGTTGGGCGACAGACCACAAAACCAAAAATATTTCCGTTTTGCCGATTTGTTGTTAATTGGCGCCGAGGCTGCTGTTCATGTAGGCCAAACTGCCGACGCTACTACTTGGGTGAACAGGGTGCGTAACCGTGCACGTAACGCCGGAACTACAGGTTATCCTAAAGACCTTTCGACTGTTACACTCGACGATATTTACGCCGAGCGCAGGGTTGAATTATCATTCGAAGGACATCAGTTTTACGATATCGTTCGTACCGGAAGGGCTCAAAAAGTACTTAAAGAAGAAGCTTTACAATTTGCAACTACTACAAACGTATTTGTTGATGACGAAGGCAACTCAACAACTACCGAAGTACAAGAGCAATATGGCGAAAACTTTGTTATTGGCCGCAACGAAATTTGGCCCATACCACAAAGTGAAATCGATAACACCAACGGTTCAATTACTCAAAACCCTGGTTACGAATAAACAATAAAAATAGTTGGATAAAGGGGCGGGCATTTTTTGTCTGCCCTTTTTTTATCTGTAAAAACAAGCGTTAATTGGATCGGGATAAACAATATCGCACAAAAACAAACCTTTGGCAGCAACCGATGCTCCGGCAGCACCCCTGTGATGCTGTTCAAGCACTGCTTTAAATTCAGCAATGCTCATTCTCCCCTTGCCTACTTCCAACAAGGTACCTACCATTGCCCTTACCATATTGCGCAAAAAACGGTCGGCCTTCACTTCAAAAACCAATAAACCATTATCGTTCAAACTCCAGAAGGCATCCATAATAACACAATTATTGGTTTTAACGTCGGTGTGCAATTTGCTGAACGAAGTAAAATCGGTATAATCGAAAAGAGTTTTAGCTGCTTCGTTCATTTTATCCAAATCTAAATTATAAGGAACATAATGCGAAAATTCGTGTTGGAACAATTCTTTACGACTGGCAATATAATATCGATAAGTACGCGAAACAGCACTAAAGCGTGCATGAAAATCCCCTTCGACCAGAAACATGGAATCAATACGAATATCATCGGGCAAAAACGCATTCATTTTATAAGCCAGTTGCGCCGGGTCGGCCAGCTCGTTCTGTAAATCAACATGGGCAACAAAAAAAGAAGCATGAACCCCGGTATCGGTTCGGCCAGCTCCTACAACGTTAACAGTTTCGCGTGTTAATACACTAAGGGCTTTATTTAATTCTTCCTGCACACTAATAGCATTGGGCTGAATTTGCCAGCCATGAAAACGTGTACCCCGGTATGCTAACTGAATAAAATATCGAAACATAATATTACCATTAAATGCATCACAAAGATAAAATAATATTAGTGAACTAAAGACTGGCAAAACATTGCTGCACCTCAAATATATAGGCAAAAAACACCCACTAAAATGCTTAACATTTTTTAACCTGCATCAGTTTTAGTTTTTACGTTAATAGATTATTTTCGTGCTTCGAAAAAAAAGGCCTAACCTGAGTATATTTTCAGTATATAGCCTTACTTTTCAAAAGAGAATTAACGACACAAAAAAGTTTCAATATGACACCTAGTACCGACATTAGAGCATTAAACGAAAGAATTGAAAAGGAGAGCCAGTTTGTTGACCTGCTCACCATGGAAATGAACAAAGTAATTGTAGGCCAAAAACACTTGGTTGAAAGTTTGTTAATAGGTTTATTGTCCGACGGGCATATACTGCTCGAAGGGGTTCCGGGCTTGGCAAAAACACTTGCCATAAACACTTTGGCAAAAATTGTAGATGCTAAATTTGCCCGCATTCAGTTTACACCCGACCTTTTGCCGGCCGACTTACTGGGTACCATGATTTACAGCCAGAAAAAAGAAGAGTTTGTTGTTAAAAAGGGACCCATTTTCACCAACTTTGTTTTGGCCGACGAAATTAACCGTGCACCGGCCAAAGTACAGTCGGCGTTGCTCGAAGCAATGCAGGAACGCCAAATTACCATTGGCGACAACACTTACAAACTCGAAGAACCATTTCTGGTAATGGCTACCCAAAACCCAATTGAACAAGAAGGTACTTATCCGCTCCCCGAAGCACAGGTTGACCGTTTTATGCTGAAAGTAGTGATTAATTATCCTCAAAAAGAAGAAGAAAAATTAATCATCCAACAAAACCTGTTGAAACAATACCCACAACCATCGAAAGTGTTAACTCCGGCCGACATAATCAGGGCACGCGATGTAGTTAAAGACGTTTACATGGATGAAAAAATTCAAAAATACATAGTCGATATTGTTTATGCTACACGTACACCTGCCGACTACGGGCTCGAAAAGTTCAACGATATGATCAGCTTTGGCGGTTCGCCTCGCGCCAGCATAAGCCTTGCCCAAGCAGCTAAATCTTATGCATTTATCAAGCGCAGGGGCTATGTTATTCCCGAGGATGTAAGGGCAGTATGCCACGATGTACTCCGTCACCGCATTGGCCTAAGCTACGAAGCCGAAGCCAACAACCTTACTACCGAAGAAATCATTAGCCAAATACTAAATACTGTTGAAGTACCTTAACAAATATCAAAAATCAAATACCAAATATCAAAAACATAAAACAAAAATCAAATAACAAAATAGATTAAAGAATAAAACACTGTTATGATTAATCAACTTTAAAAACTAAAGTCTATTTTGGAATTTGAAATTTGTGATTTGGAATTCTTGTACATTAAACATTAACAAACAAAGCATTGGAACATACAGAATTACTTAAGAAAGTACGCAAAATAGAGATCAAAACCCGAGGGTTATCGCGTAATATTTTTGCGGGCGAATACCATTCGGCTTTCAAGGGACGAGGTATGGCTTTTAGCGAAGTTCGCGAATACCAGTTTGGCGACGATATCCGCAATATCGACTGGAACGTAACCGCACGCTACAACAAACCTTTTGTAAAGGTTTTTGAAGAAGAGCGCGAACTAACCGTAATGCTGTTGATTGATGTGAGCGGATCGCGAAATTTTGGTTCAACCGATAAGTATAAAAAGAATGTAATTACCGAAATAGCAGCAGTTTTGGCTTTTTCGGCCATTCAAAACAACGACAAAATAGGGGTCATCTTTTTTTCCGATAAAATTGAAAAGTTCATTCCACCCAAGAAAGGGAAAAGCCATATTTTGCGTATCATTATGGAATTGATCGACTTTGAACCCGAAAATATGGAAACCAACATTACACAAGCGTTGCAATACCTCACCAATGCAATAAAAAAGCGGTGTACAGCTTTTGTAATTTCCGACTTTATCGATAACAACAGCGAATTGAAAAGGGCACTCACCATTGCAAACAGCAAACACGATATGGTAGGAATTCGTATTTACGACTCGCGCGAAGCAAAGCTACCTTCAATTGGCATGGTAAAAATGAAAGATGCCGAAACCGGCCAATACCTTTGGGTCGATACTTCAAGCAAGCAGGTACGCGGAGCTTACAATCATTGGTGGAACGAAATGAACAAACAACTCGACGAAGCATTTACAAAAACGGGGGTCGATTATGTTAATGTTAATACCAGCGAAGATTACGTGAAATCGTTAATGACACTTTTCAAAAAAAGAGGAAGTAAATAAAAACAAACACATGAACAAGGTTTTAAGCAATATTAGTGTAATGCTACTGTTTTTGCTAACAGCATTCGTTTCGCAGGCGCAGGAAATTAAAATTAAGGCCGAGCTCGACAGCAGTGTCATTCTTATTGGCGATCAGGTTAACCTGAACTTACAAATTGAGTATCCGGCACAAATCGAAATTATGTTCCCTGTACCGGCCGACACATTGGGCAACACAGTCGAAATTATCGATCGTACCCCAATTGACACGCTGCTTAATTCGAGCGAGAAAAGAATATTATCGCAAAACTTCATCGTAACCTCTTTTGATACCGGCTACCACGAAATTCCGCCATTTTTATTCGGTTTTAAATTTAACGACATGGTCGATTCTGTTGAGTCGAATCCAACTGCGTTAATGGTTTTTACTATTCCTAAACTCGATTCGTTGATGGCTGCAATTGGAGGACCAATCGACATTAAACCACCGTATGAAGCACCAGTTACTTTAAAAGAAATTGCCCCTTGGATTTTGGGTTTCCTTTTATTGGCTGGCTTAATTTTCCTTGTTGCTTATGCCATAAAACGAAAAAAGAACAACCAACCATTATTCAGCTTACCGCAAAAGCCCAAAGAACCTGCTCACATTATCGCTTTGCGCGAACTCGATCGGATAAAAAACGAAAAAATTTGGCAAAAAGGACAAGTAAAACAGTATTACAGCGAGCTTACCGATACCCTGCGCGAGTATATTGAAAACCGCTTTGGAATTAATGCTCTCGAACAAACTTCGGACGAAACCATTGCTGCATTTGCCTATCGAAGGGACTTGCTCGACGAAAAGCTGTTTATTAACTTAAAAAAATTGCTCAAAAATGCCGACTTGGTAAAATTTGCAAAATTTGAACCTCTGCCCGACGATAATAACCTGGCAATGGTTGATTGCTACTTCTTTGTAAACCAAACCAAGCTCGAAATAAAACAAGAAATCAAAAACGACAGGGAAGAAAATGACGGAGAAGACGTTGAGTTGAGATAGACGGAAGTCGGAAGTCAGAAGTCGGAAGACCGGAGTCGAAAGTTGGAAGTCGGAAGTCGGAAGACGAGGAAATTTAGAATTATTGTTAGTGCTTATTAAGTTTTTGTTGATTGAAGTTTAGAAAAAAGGAAATATAAAATGTTGAACTACACATACGTTAATCCACACTTGTTTCACCTGCTTTGGGCATTAATACCCATTGTAGCATGGTATGTTTTACGGCAAAAGAAAATGAGTGCCAGTTTGCAGCTTTCAACGCTGAAAGGATTTGCAGGCGCACCAAAAACATGGAAACACTATGTACGGCACATACTTTTTGTTTTAAGGGTTTTTGCTATTGCCCTGCTTATTATTGTACTAGCCAGGCCACAATCAACCGAAAGTTGGGAAAATGTATCAACCGAAGGTATCGACATTGTAATGTGCCTCGACGTATCGACAAGTATGCTCGCCCGCGACCTAAATCCCGACCGGCTCGAGGCTGCTAAAGATGTTGCTACCAGCTTTATTGCAGGCCGCCCTTACGACAGAATTGGCTTAGTGATTTTTGGCGGTGAATCGTTCACTCAATGCCCGCTAACAACCGATCATGCGGTAGTTACCAACCTCTTGCGCGAAACTACAACCAACCTGCTCGAAGATGGCACTGCCATAGGGAACGGGCTTGCCACATCGGTATCGCGTTTAAAAGAAAGCGATGCTGTTAGCCGCGTTGTAATTCTCCTTACCGATGGCGAAAACAACCGTGGCGAAATACCGCCGCTAACCGCTGCCGAAATAGCAAAAACCTATGGAATTAGGGTTTACACAATTGGTGTTGGAACCATTGGAACAGCACCCTACCCATTTCAAACCGATTTTGGTACACGCATACAACAAGTACCTGTTAAAATCGACGAAGAAACACTGCAAAGCATTGCCGACATTACTGGCGGAAAATACTTCAGGGCAACCGACAACAATAAACTCCTGAGCATTTACGAAGAGATTGATGTGCTTGAGAAATCAAAAATCGAAGTAAAAGAGTTCAGCAAAAAGCAAGAAGAATTTCAACCTTTTGCGCTTACCGCTTTGATTTTATTATTAATTAGCATTTTACTAAAAATATCGGTATTCAGGAACATACCTTAAATTGAAAAACGAATAAAGATGGAAATGTTTCGATTTGCAAACCCGGCTTTCTTTTACGCACTATTTATCATACCGGTGCTTATAATACTATATTTCGCATACCGAGCAAAAAGGCGAAAAGCTATTAAAGAATTTGGCAACCCCGAAATACTGGCACCTTTAATGCCCAACGCATCGCCTGCCCGTTCGGGTTGGAAATTCATAATCACCATTACTGCTATAACATTGCTTATTGTAGCTTTGGCCAGGCCTCAGTTTGGTGCTAAACTTGAAAAAATTAAGCGCGAAGGAGTCGAAATTGTTATTGCGCTCGATGTTTCGAACAGTATGTTGGCCGAAGACATACAGCCCAATCGGCTCGAAAGAGCAAAAAGAGCCATTTCGCGGTTAACAGAAAGGCTAAACAACGATAAAATAGGGCTTATTGTTTTTGCAGGCGATGCCTACGTTCAAATACCAATTACTACCGACTATTCATCGGCCAAGCTTTTTCTATCAGCCATAAACACTTCGGTTGTACCCAAGCAAGGCACTGCAATTGGAGCAGCTATTGGCCTTGCCACAAAATCGTTTACACCCAATAGCGAAAGCAGCAAAGCAATTATTATAATTACCGATGGCGAAAACCACGAAGACGATCCGGTTGAAATGGCCCGCTTGGCATCCGAAAATGAAATCATAGTACACACCATTGGGATGGGATTGCCACAAGGTGCACCAATACCAATAAACAACACTTCGGGGCAACAAGAGTTCCGAAGAGACAAGGATGGCAATGTTGTTGTCACCAAACTCGACGAAAAAACGTTGCAGGAAGTTGCTGCAGCCGGCGGTGGTAAATACATTCGTGCAAACAATACCGAAGTTGGAATCAACGCAATTTTCGACGAAATCAACAAAATGCAAAAAACAGAACTCGAATCGAAGGTTTATTCAGAATACAACGACCAATTTTTCTACTTTGTGGCTCTGGCATTGCTTTTACTGGCCATCGAACTTTTCATTATGGAAAGAAAAAATAAGTATCTGAAAAAAGTGAAGTTATTTAAATAGAAAAATGATGAGAAGCAGCATAATCATATTATTCATGCTAATTACTTTGCTTGGTTACGGGCAAAAAGAAAGGCGTTTTATTCGCGAAGGCAACAGGTATTACAAAAATGCAGTCGAAAATTCCGACTCAATCCATATCGACTCGGTTAACTTTGTTAATGCCGAAGTTGCTTACCGCAAAGCACTCGACAAAAAAAACAACGATCTGAAAGCAACCTTTAATATTGGCAACTCGTTGTTCAAACAAAACAAAATGGCCGAAGCATCGTCGCAATACGAGCAAGCCTTGCAACTGGCATCAACGAACGATGAAAAAGCGAAAATTCATTTTAACTACGGCAACGCAATGCTGGGCCAGCAAAAACTCGACGAAAGTATCGAAGCATATAAAAATGCCTTGCGCAACAACCCTTCCGATATGGAAGCCAAATACAACCTTGAGTTTGCCCGAAAAATGAAACAACAGCAACAACAACAGCAGCAGCAAAATCAAGATCAGAACCAAGATCAAAACAAAGATCAAAACAAAGATCAAAATCAGGATCAAAATCAGGATCAAAACAAAGATCA
>DAOSWJ010000027.1:13040-18372 GCA_035380005.1 Prolixibacteraceae bacterium
AAGATCAAAACAAAGATCAAAATCAGGATCAAAATCAGGATCAAAACAAAGATCAGAACCAGGATCAGAAAGATCAGGATCAAAATAAAGATCAAAATCAGAAGGATGATCAACAAAACAAAGAACAAAAGGAGCAACAGCAGCAACCCAAAATATCGAAACAAAATGCCGAGCAAATGCTAAAGGCGCTTGAGAACGATGAAAAACAAACCCAAGAAAAAGTAAACAAGGCAAAAGCTGAAAAAGCAAAAACGAACCGCCCCGAGAACGATTGGTAACAACAAGTTAGAAATGGCAACAACAATGCGGGTTCTTTTTATATTTTTGTAAACTTTAAGCCTGAAAAAAATGATGAAACGAAAATACTTACTCATACTTTTGATGCTGGCCGGCCTTTTCAGCTTTGCCGACGAAGTACAATTCAGCATGTCGGCACCAAGCATTGTTACTGTTGGCGAGCAATTTAGTCTCACCTTATCGCTCAATGCAAAAGGCGACGACTTGCGCATGCCCGAAATCAATAATTTCGATATACTGATGGGACCAAGTGTTTCGTCGAGCCGCAGCATTCAAATAATCAACGGCCGCACAACCCAAACAGTTAATTACACCTACACTTATATTTTAAGGGCCACAGCCGAAGGCACTTTTACCATTTCGCCGGCAACAATAAAAGTAAACCGAAAAGTATATCCGTCGAACGAAATCAGCATTCAGGTTATAAAGGGACGACAACAACCAAACGCAACAGTACCTCCATCGGGTTCGGGCAATCAGCAAACTCAAACAACAGCTAACGATGGCGATCAACTTTTTATTCGTTACGAAGCCGATAAAACCAATGTTTACAAAGGCGAACAAATAATGCTCACCTTCAAACTTTATAGCCGTGTAGCACTATCGATTGTTGACCAAACCCTACCCTCGTTCGAAGGATTTTGGACACAAGACATTGAGCTGCCACCGGCAGAGCAAACACGAACCCGCGAAGCTGTCGATGGTGTTATTTACAATGTTTATACCCTGCAAAAGAAAATACTTGTTCCGCAACAAACTGGCAGTTTGGCTATTGAGCCGGCCGAAATGGTGTTCGATGTACAGCAACGGGTGCGGTCGCAAAGCATATTCGACGATTTCTTTGGCTCGATCCAAAACGTACGAACCAAGTCGAAGTCGAAAAGGATACCCATTACCGTAAAAGAATTACCACAGCCACCCGCTGGTTTTGGAGGGGCTGTAGGGCGATTTACGCTTTCCTCAAATATCGACAAAACAGAAGTTACAGCTAACGAAGCGCTTACCTTAAGGGTTAAGATTGATGGAAATGGAAACCTAAGGCACATTTCGCCAATAAAATTCAACTTTCCGCCCGACTTTGAAGTGTACGACCCACGAACTACTTACAACAATAAACCAAGCGAAGCCGGAATAGTAGGATCAACATCGTTCGAGCAGGTTGTTATCCCTCGCTTTGCCGGAAATTTCACTATACCGGCACAGCAGTTCACCTACTTCGACCCTGCCGAAAAGAAATTCAAAACATTATATACCAAACAATTCGACATTACTGTTTTAAAAGGAGCCGATGACCAATCTACAACAGTAATGAGTTCGGTTTCGAAAGAAGACTTACGGTTCTTGGGACAAGATATCCGTTTCATTAAAAAAGACGATTTAATACTCAAACGCCTCAACGACCAGTTTTTTGGCAGTTTGATGTTTTACGGCAGCTATGCAATAGCACTGTTGCTATTTGCGTTTGCATTGGCCCTTCAGCGTAAAAAAGCACGCGAAAATGCCAATATTGCTTTAATGCGCAACAAAAAAGCCAGCAAAATGGCACGCAAACACTTAAAAGCTGCTTCGATATGTGTTAAAAAGAACAACACCGACGACTTTTTCGAAGCATTGCTTAAAGCATTTTGGGGCTATTTAAGCGATAAACTTGCCATACCCGTTTCGGAACTCAACCGCGACAATGCCCGAACAACACTCGATCGATTCAGTGTTGATGAAGCAACTATCAACGAATTTATCGAAACAATCGACATTTGCGAGATGGCACGTTACGCGCCCACTGCTGTAAACCAGTCAATTACCGATCTGTTCAAAAAAGCCGAGAAATTGATCGGCAAATTCGAAAAGCAAATCAGAAAAAGAAAATCGTAAACAGTTTTCAAATTTCGCTCACCATGAAACAAATAGCACTAAATATCGTCATAATTCTTTGGGCCACAATTGCATTGGCCAGTCCATCCGACTCGTTACAAAAAGCCAATGAGCTGTATTCGAACAACGAATTTGAAAAAGCCCTTTCGATGTATCAACAATTGGTAGCCGAAAAATACAGCTCGGCCACATTGTTTTACAATTTGGGTAATTCATACTACAAAACCGGCAACATCACCAAGGCAATAATCAATTACGAAAGGGCACTTTTGTTAGCACCAAATAACAACGACATTAAATACAACCTTGCCTTGGCCAACCAATACATAGTTGATAAAATTGAACCATTGCCAACACCTTTTTTTGTAAAGTGGTGGCGCAGCATTGTTAACCTATCCGACACCGACGGGTGGGCAAAAACCAGCATTGCAGCTTTTGTACTAATGCTCGTTTTTGCACTATTTTTCTTTGTTTCGGGTATTCCGGGCGTAAAAAAAACAACATTTAGCCTAGCCATAGTCATGTTAGTTTTTTCGTTGCTGACACTACTTTTTACAATACAACAAAACCAACAGATCAAAAACCGCACGCATGCAATTATTGTAACTCCAACAGTTACAGTTAAAGCATCTCCCAACGAAAGTGGAACCGATTTGTTTGTCATACACGAAGGATTGAAAGTAAACATTACCAACCAAGTGAACAATTGGGTCGAAATCAGGTTAGAAGATGGAAATAGTGGTTGGGTAAATCCCACCGTACTCGAAAAAATATAATTTGATTATTGACCGATGAAAAAAACAGCTTTACTTGCCGGTGCTACCGGTTTGGTTGGTAAACATTTGCTAAAGCAATTGCTTGAAAACCCCGCTTACGATCAAATAATTGTCGTTTCGCGAAGACCAATCGACAACAAACATCCCAAATTAAAGGTACACATTTACAATTTTGATCAACTCGAAGATTTAACACTTGCCCCCGGCATCGACGAATGCTTCTGTACCTTAGGCACAACCCAAAAAAAATCAGGCAAAAATGGACTGAAGAAAGTTGATTTCGATTATGTTGTTAAGCTCGCAAGCTTATGCAAAAAAAACAATATCGATAAGTTTTTGATTGTTAGTTCGCAGGGAGCCAACCAAAAGTCGATGTTTTTTTACATGCGCACCAAAGGCCAAATGGAACAAGCAGTAAAAACTTCGGGAATAAAAACAGTTTACATTGTACGCCCATCGTTAATAAGCGGTAAACGCGACGAGTTCAGACTAACAGAAAGCATTGGCGCAACCATATACAGTTTATTCGATTGGATGATGGTAGGACCATTGAAAAAAATAAAAGCAGTAAGCGCTGAAAAAATAGCAAACTGCATGATACACATGGCAAAGAACCCTCAAACAGGCAACTTCATCATAGAATCGGATCAGATTCAAAAGTACTAATAATGATAACATTGCCTTAAAATGTTAATAAAAAGTTGATGGAAATAGGTATAATCCGAAATCTAATCTACTTTTGTTTTTTACTTTTATGAATTGGAAGAAGCATTAGAATGTTCACAGATAACGACCTTAAACAAATTAGTAGCCAGGGGCTTACAAGCGAAGAGCTCGAACAGCAAATTGCTTGTTTCACAAATGGATTTCCGCCAATGCATTTATTAATGGCGGCTACGGCACAAAACGGCATTAAAATAATGAGCGAAGACGAAGAACAACGTAATGTGTCAATCTTCGAAAATTCTTTATCGTCGGGCTTAAATACAATCAAATTCGTACCAGCCTCGGGTGCTGCAAGCCGCATGTTTAAGGATTTGTACTCTTATTTGGAAACTGGCGAAAAAACAGCTTTTATTGATACTTTTATCAACAATATCGAAAAATTTGCCTTTTACAAGAAGCTCAAAAGCACTTGCACTGAAACTAGCCCAAAAGAAATCATACAAGCTATGCTTTCGCCCGAAGGGTTAGACTACGGCAACAAGCCCAAAGGCCTGCTGGCATTTCACAATTACAAGCCCAATACCCGCACTCCTTTCGAAGAACATTTAGTTGAAACAGCCTCGTACTGCACCGGCTCCGATGGCATTGCTAAAGTACACTTTACTGTTTCTCCCGAGCACATCGATGGCTTTAACAAACTACTCAACAAGGTAAAAACCGATTATCAAAAACGTTTTGGGGTAAAATTCGACGTAAGTTTTTCGTTTCAACACCCTGATACCGACACACTTGCCGTTGACAAAAACAATCAACCCTTCCGCGACGAGAATGGTCAACTAATATTCAGACCTGGTGGTCATGGTGCACTCTTACGGAACCTTTCAGAACTAGACGCTGACGTTGTTTTCATCAAAAATATCGACAATGTTGTGCCCGACCGCTTAAAACATCAAACCAAACGTTACAAGAAAGCCTTGGCCGGCATGTTGGTTTCACTGCGGAACAAAGCTTTTACCTACCTCGAAAAACTCGAAAAAACCGAAACAAGCATCGACGATGAGTTACTTAAAAGCATCGAAAACTTTGTGCGCAAAGAGTTATGCATTCAATTTGAAGAAAATTTTATCGACAAAGGTTCAAAAATCAATTTTTTGAAAGCCAAACTCGACAGGCCAATTAGGGTTTGCGGAATGGTTAAAAACGAAGGCGAACCTGGAGGTGGTCCTTTTTGGGCAAAAAACCCCGACGGTAGCGCATCGCTCCAAATAGTCGAAAAAGCTCAAATAGACCTTAACAACCCCGAGCAGGCTCAATTATTTGCCCAATCGACGCACTTCAACCCTGTTGATTTAATTTGCAGCATAAAAAACCACAAAGGCGAAAAATACGATCTCACAAAATACACCGATCCACAAACAGGATTTATTTCAATAAAATCGAAAGATGGTGCCGAACTAAAAGCACTTGAACTGCCGGGGCTTTGGAATGGTGCTATGAGCAACTGGAATACCGTTTTTGTTGAAGTACCAGCCGAAACTTTTAACCCGGTAAAAACCATTAACGATTTACTACGGCCCGAACATCAGTAAAAAAGAGTAAAGGAATTTTGAATTAAATATAAAAAGTGAACAGGGAAGCCGGAAAATATTACGACGAACAAGAGATTAACGAAGCACTTAAGCGCTACGAAGACATGTTGCGCCGTGGTTCGAAACGCTATT
>DAOSWJ010000028.1:0-1578 GCA_035380005.1 Prolixibacteraceae bacterium
CCAGCAACAACGTGAATATTTGTTGCATCAGCAAATGAAAACCATTCAGGATGAGCTGGGGGGTAATCCAATCGAAAAAGAAATCAATTCGCTCAAAGAAAAAGCAAAAGATAAAAAGTGGAGCGAAGCTGTTGCTGCTGTTTTCGAAAAAGAACTCGATAAGTTGCAACGCATGAACCCTGCTGCCGGCGATTACTCCATTCAGCTTACCTATGTTCAAACATTACTCGAGCTGCCTTGGAATGAGTATTCCGAAGATAATTTCGACATGAGAAATGCCGAAAAAGTTCTCGACGAAGATCATTACGGATTAGAGTTGGTGAAAGAGCGTATTTTGGAACATTTAGCTGTGCTAAAGCTGAAAAATGATATGAAATCACCTATCATTTGTTTGTATGGCCCTCCGGGAGTTGGTAAAACTTCGCTCGGTAAATCAATAGCCAAAGCTTTAGGGCGAAATTATATTCGAATGAGTTTGGGCGGTTTGCACGACGAGGCCGAAATACGCGGTCACCGTAAAACATACATTGGTGCCATGCCCGGTCGTATCATTCAAAATATCAAAAAAGCCAAAACATCGAACCCGGTTTTCATCCTCGATGAGATAGATAAAATATCGCGCGATTTCCGTGGTGACCCTGCTTCAGCCTTGCTCGAAGTACTCGATCCTGAACAAAATTTTGAGTTTCACGATAATTACCTCGATGTTGAATTCGACCTTTCGAAGGTGATGTTTGTGGCAACGGCCAATACGTTAAATACCATTAGCCAACCGCTGCGCGACCGCATGGAACTGATTGAAGTGAGTGGTTATTTGGTTGAGGAAAAAGTAGAAATTGCAAAACGGCATTTGTGGCCAAAACAACTCGAAAATCATGGCATTGCTGCCGATAAGTTTGTTGTTGGCGAAGGTGTATTCGAATTTGTTATCGAAAAATATACACGCGAATCGGGAGTGCGCGAAATGGATAAACAATTGGCAAAACTGGTGCGCCGTTTAGCACGCAAAATTGCTTTCGACGAGGAAGTGGAACCCGAAATTACTGTTGAATTTACCCAGGAATTGCTTGGGATTCCACGCTATAAAAAAGAAGTTTACCAAGGCAACAATTTTGCCGGAGTTGTTACAGGTTTGGCATGGACTGCCGTTGGCGGCGAGATACTCTATGTTGAGTCGAGCTTGAGCAAAGGCAAAGGCCAGTTAACTTTAACTGGCAACTTGGGCGATGTAATGAAGGAGTCGGCCATGCTTGCTCTTGAATATCTTAAAGCACATGCCGATGAACTTAATATTCCTACCGAGGTATTCGAGAAATGGAATGTACACGTTCATGTTCCCGAAGGTGCTATCCCGAAAGACGGACCTTCGGCTGGTGTTACAATGGTAACATCGTTGGCTTCGGCTTTTACTCAACGTAAAGTAAAAAGCGATTTGGCAATGACTGGTGAAATTACCTTGCGAGGTAAGGTATTACCGGTTGGTGGAATCAAAGAGAAAATACTGGCAGCCAAACGTGCAGGTATTACCGATATTATTCTTTCATCGGATAACAAAAAGGATATTGACGAAATTAAAGA
>DAOSWJ010000028.1:1678-18303 GCA_035380005.1 Prolixibacteraceae bacterium
TTACCGATATTATTCTTTCATCGGATAACAAAAAGGATATTGACGAAATTAAAGAGGTGTATGTTAAAGGCCTCAATTTTCATTATGTTGAAACAATAACCGATGTTTTGAACTTGGCATTGCTCGACGAAAAAGTTGAAAAGCCTATAAATGTTTGCTAAGAAATAAGGCAAAATAAAAAAAAACTGCCAGAATTCGAATTGCGGATTCTGGCAGTTTTTTATTGTATTCTTTCAGCTTAATGTATTGTTTCTTGGTCTTAAATGTATTATTTTGGTGAAAATTTTTGAACTCAGGTTCTCTGTTTCATTTTAAAATATTGTTGATGAAGTTGCTTTTTACGGTGCTTGTCATACTTTTGACAACAGTTGGGGTTTTTGGCGTGGGGATTGCAAAAGATGAAGCACGATTGATTGCAGTCAATTGGCAAAATCAGGTTTCGGACAGTCATTTTAGTGTTTCCGATATCGATACTGTTCATGTTCGTTATCAAAATGGTTTTCCTGCAATTTTTATAGTTGTTTTTCAGCCAAAAGGCTGGGTAATGGTTTCGGGGCATAAGGCTGCATTGCCTGTAATTGCCTACAGTTCGGTTTCAGTTTTCGATGTTTCACACATACCACAACAGCTCGATAATTGGATTGATGGTGTTGCCGACGAAATTAAACAGGTTGCCGATGACGATTTGAAACCAAGCACCAAAATGGAACAAAAATGGGAGCAAATCAAAATTGCAAAACCAAAGCTTGCTCCATTGGCAGCAACCACAGGCTCAGCTGGCCCTTTGTTGAGCAGTCAATGGGATCAAGGTCGCTATTACAATGAAATGGCTCCTGTCGATCCGTTGGCAACTACTGGTAATGGCCATGTTTGGATTGGCTGCGTAGCAACAGCAATGGCCCAAACAATGAATTATTGGAAATATCCGGCATCGGGTACCGGAACACATACTTACAATCACCCTGATTATGGTGATTTATCGGCCGATTTTGGTACAAGTTTTTACAATTGGTCGGCTTTGCCCAACAAAGCAACTGCTTTAAACGAAGAGATGCAGGAAGTTAATTATCATGCAGCTGTTGCAGTGAACATGAATTTCGGTCCTTATTCTTCGGGTGCATATCTTAATGATGCTTGTAATGCATTAACTCAGTATTTCAACTACAATACAACAATTTTTGAAGCCATTAAAAATGAATGGGACAACGAAAACGATTGGGTAAATATGTTGAAATCGGAAATAGACAATGGTCGTCCGGTTATATATGCAGGTTACAATACCACAGGTCGCTCGGGGCACGCTTTTGTATGCGATGGGTACACAAACGATTACTTCCATTTTAACTGGGGCTGGAGTGGTTATGCCGATGGGAATTTTTTGCTCTCGGCTTTAACACCTGGCAGTAGCAATTATTCTTATAATCAGTCGGCAATTTTTGGTCTCGAGCCCGTAATCATAAAACAGATTTCTTCGCCATATACCGAGGGTTTCGAAAATGGAAACGAGGGACATTTCAGCCTTTTCGGGAAAGCTAACATTGTATCTGATCAAAAGCACTCAGGTACTTTCAGTTTGCGTTTATCGCAACAAGGTTTTTCTTCGTATTCAAAAAATAGTGCTTCGTTGGCTTTTTTGGTGCCTTCCGATGGAAACTTAAGTTTTTGGGTGAAACGGGTTACCGATGCCGAATCGACATTTAATAAACAGCAAGCTCTCTTATTGCCTCAGCATGGCGATGTGCCTATTCATACTTTTTTCAATGCTTCGTTTACCGACGACGATTGGGTAAACTATACCCTCGATTTGGCAGCTTATGCAGGTCAAACTGTGCGTTTAATGTTTGTACAACAAAATTTTGATCATTTTAAGGAGCAATGGATGTACATCGATAATGTGTCGATTACTGGTGTTCATCAAAATTTGCCACCCTTCGAACCTTCGAATCCGCAGCCTGCGAACAATGAATTGAGTGTTGAACATGAGCCTGTTTTGCGCTGGTCGGGGGGCGACATTAATGGCGACAGGGTGACTTATTCGGTGTATTTTGGTGCCGATAGCAATCCTCCCTTTGTGTCACAGGTTTCAGACAACACGTACACGCCTGACTTGCTTAATCATAGCACAAAATATTATTGGTGGGTTGAATCAACCGATGGCGAACTCACTTCGTCGGGACCTGTTTGGTCGTTTACCACCCGTGGTATTCCACCCGAAATGGGCCTTTGTGGAGTTTCCGATTTGGCATCAGATGCTGCAACCGTATGCGGTGAAATAATAACAACACATGGCGCAGTAGTTTATTCTAAAGGCGTTTGCTGGAATAAAAAAGGACAGCCTACAATTGGCGATTATTATACTACAACCGATACGTTATCAGATGCTTTCAGTTGCCGAATAAATCAACTTGAGCCTTTTACAAAATACTATGTGCGGTCGTTTGTTGAAAGTAACGAGGGGGTTGCTTACAGCCAACAGCAGTCGTTTGTTACACTTCCTGGCCTTCCTGTGATTACTTATATCGGGTTGGTAAATGCTACTCGTACAAGTGCAACTTTAACCGGCGAGATAGCCGATTTAAACGACTCGCTTATTGTGGCGCGAGGCTTGGTGTGGAGTACTGTTCAGGGTTTTGATCCAAATCAGGCAAGTACTTTTGTCGAAACTGGTAATTGGAATAATCCTGAATTTTTCGACATTGAAATTACAAACTTACCAGGCCCCAATATAATTTATGTGCGATTTTTTGCCGAAAATTCAGCCGGTAAAGCTTTTTCAACGGAGCATTCATTTGTGCTGCCCAACACTGCACCTGAGATCGATCTCGATGCCGACGATAGCACCCTCGCTCCGGAAACAGGCTTTAAAGGCCATGTTTTTGAACAGCAAGCCGGCGGTAGGGTAGCCGATACCGATGTGTTAATAAGCGATATCGATGGAGATACAATTGTTTCTGTTCGTTTTGAATTGGTCAACCCGGTTCACGAAGGTTACGAATACCTTAAATTTGTTGGCGACGATTCGCATTTGTTGGTGAATGGTAATGAGTCAACATTGATTGAATTACAAGCAAATTCAACTGTTTCAAATACGCAATGGGAGCATATTGTAGAGCAAGTTGAGCTTTTTGTCGATGTAGATGCACCTAATACTAAAGATTTACGCAAAGTTAGAATTTCGGTTAACGATGGTTTCGATAACAGCACTCAAGCCGAAGCCCGTTTGCAAGTTGTAGCAGTTAATGATGCTCCTATATGCAAAGTGCTGCCATATATCGATGGTGAGGTGGTTTTTGGCAGTCAGGTTGTAGCACAAAAAGGACAATGGGCCGACGAGCTCGATAATTGTTCTTTAAAATACACTTCGAGTTTTAAATGGCAAGCACTAAATAATGACCAAATTGTTGATATTGAAAATCAAAATGATACTATTTTGCATATTGATAGCAACTTGTGCGGAATGCAGATTCGTGTAGTCGAAATGGTTGAAGATTTAAATTGCGGGGGCGATAACCCCGTTGTTGCACAAGCCGAAAGCAATTGGTACAGTGTTGGACAAATAGCACAACAAGTTGTTTTTGATCCCATTCCAACGCAAACTTTCGATCGCTTATCGTGTGTGTTGTCGGCTACTGCGTCATCAGGTTTGCCCTTAACCTTTGGCACCAACTCTTCTTCAATAATTAATATTGTGGCCGATACTGCATATTTTCATTCTGTTGGGCGTGCTGTAATCACATGTATGCAAGCAGGCGATGCTTGTTATTTTCCTACCGATGTGCAATTTAAAATTCTTACCATCGAAAAAGGCGTTCAAAATATTATTGCAGATATCGATCGGGTTTATTATTCCAATTCAGAACCTGTAGCTCTGGCAATTTCTGCCAGTTCGGGTTTGCAACCGTCAATTGAAAGTTCGAATCCTTTGGTTGCCGAATTTGTTGATGGCTTTTTAAACGTTTATGGGGTGGGGAATGCTACATTAAACATTACTCAATCTGGAAACGACAATTATCTGCCTGCAAATGAAGTTGGTATCGATATTGAAGTTAAGAAAGCTTTGCAGAAAGTAAATTTCGATGTAAGCAATCAGTTGGTTTTTGGTAATGGAAATGTGCATTTTAATTTGAATGTCGATTCTGGATTGTTATCTGATCTCACATCGCTGAGTACCAATATACTTGAAGTGACAAACGATAGCTTAATTATAAAAGGAGCAGGTACAGCTTTTATCAATATCACAAACAGTGGTAATGATCATTGGCAACAACTTGATACACTTATTGTGCTTCAAATTGAAAAAGGAATACAGCTACAAAATGCACCCGATAGCTTGGTGATAGCATTTAGCAACAATGCTTTTATTATGCCATTGGAAGTTAATTCAAATTTGGAAATTGAGTATGAATTAAATGGAGATGTTTTGGCATTAGCAAACGGACAATTTTCAACTTTGAAAACGGGCACCGAAAGGGTTCGCGTTTTTAGTAATGGCGATGATAACTGGCATGAATTTGAGCATTTTGTTGAAGTGATTGTAGAAAAAGGTAAGCAGTACATCGAATTTGAATCTTTGCCACAATATTCGTTTAACCAACTTGGGGTTCAACTTAACGCATTAAGCAGTTCAGGCTTGCCTATATTTTTCGTTTTATCTGATACTACAGTAGTACAAATGATTAGTGCCGATAGTCTTGTTTTCCATACTTCAGGAATGGTTACCATAACAGCTACTCAACCCGGTAACGATAATTGGTTTGAAGCACCAAGTGTAGCCCGGCAATTGATTATCGATAAGGCTGAACAATCAATAACAACAGCTTTAAACGATACATTGCTTGTAGGGCAAGCATTCTCATGGGCAGATTTTCAAGCTTCGAGTGGGCTGAATATCAGTAATATTAAATCGTCGAACAACGAGCTGATTTCGGTTTCGGCCGATTCGTTTAACGTGTTGTCAATCGGTAATGTAGTGCTAACTGTAACTCAGCAGGGCGATATGCGCTATCATCCAGTGGCTGTCGATTTTAATTTTGTGGGTACGAATAAAACTGCTAATAATGAAAGCAAGAATATATGGTTTGCATTATATCCTAATCCTGCAAGCAGTTTTGTTGTTTTTGAATATAATGGTCAAATAAATGGAAATGAATATGTTGAAATATATGATACTTCGGGTCGGTTGTTGTTATTAAGGCATTTGTCCTCAAATACTATCCGTTTCGATTTGAGTGGTTTGTTGCCCGGGCTTTACTTTGTGAAGTTTCGTGGAGGCTTGAATTTTTATCACGAAAAATTAATTATTAAGTAAAATCATTATTAAAACTAAAGCAGCTTCAGTTTAATGCTTATCGAATATTTGTATCTTTAGCGCCTAAAATGTGAACACATGCAAATTGAAGAATTATATCAAAGCAGTGTCGAATTGTTAAAGCAGCTAGTGCATACGCCATCGTTATCGGGGCAAGAAAACAATGTTGCTGCTCACATCCGCAATCATTTCGATAATTCAGGTATTCCGTACAAAACTTTTTTAAACAACACTTGGTGTTTTAATAAATATTGGGACGAAAATAAGCCTGTAATTTTGCTTAATTCGCATATCGATACGGTAAAACCTGTTTCGGGTTGGACTTACGACCCATTTGGAGCAACCCTCGAAGGCGAAAAATTAATTGGTTTGGGAAGTAACGATGCCGGAGCCCCATTGGTTTCGTTGCTCGCCGTATTTAAATACTTTTATAACATCGAAGGTTTGCCTTTCAACTTAATTTATGCAGCTACTGCCGAGGAAGAAAGCTCGGGGCCTAACGGAATGGCTCAACTTGTTAAGCAACTAGCACGAGTCGATTTTGCAATAGTAGGTGAGCCAACACAAATGAAACTGGCGGTTGCCGAAAAAGGATTAATTGTGATTGATTGTGTAGTAAAAGGTAAAGCTGGCCATGCTGCTCGCAACGAAGGGATAAATAGTATCTATTTAGCGCTCGAAGAAATTCAAAAGATAAAGAACTACAGTTTCGAAAAAATATCGCCTTTGCTTGGTCCGGTAAAAATGACTGTAACTCAAATTGAAGCCGGATTTCAACACAATGTAATACCCGACACTTGCAAATTTGTTATGGACGTTCGGACCAACGAATGCTATAATAACGATGAAGTTATTGCCGAAATTAGTGCGCTTTTGAATTGTGAGGTACTTCCACGCTCAACGAGGTTAAACTCATCGGGTATCAATATGGATCACCCATTTGTAATGAAAGCACAATCAATGGGTATTGAATGTTATGGTTCGCCTACTTTAAGCGATCAGTCGCTGATGAATTATCCGTCAATAAAAATGGGGCCCGGCGATTCGGCCCGCTCGCATACGGCAAACGAATATGTTTATTTGTCAGAAATCAAATCGGGAATAAAGCAATACATCGAATTGCTTTCTAATTTGCACCTTTAAACAGAAAAACAAAAGGTTGAACAATCATTTCTGTTCAACCTTCTGAATCAAGACTATGTTTGTTTACTTAATCGGTGTCGGGTAAAAAGCTTGGATACATGAAATGTTGAGCGGGCACAAAAGTTTCTTTAATTGTTCGGATTGAAGTCCAGCGTAAAAAATTAAAAACCGAACCAGCTTTATCATTTGTTCCCGAACCTCGTGCTCCTCCAAAGGGTTGTTGACCAACTACGGCGCCAGTAGGTTTATCGTTGATATAAAAATTGCCGGCAGCGTTCTCGAGTCTTTTGGTTATTTTATCGATATGATAACGATTTTGGGAGAAGACAGCCCCGGTTAATGCATAAATCGAAGTGTTATCGAGCAGGTCAAGCGTTTCGTCAAGTTTGTTGTCATCATAAATATAAACGGTTACAACAGGGCCAAAAAGCTCTTCCTCCATGGTAATGTAGTTTGGTTTATGTGCCAAAATTACTGTTGGCTGTATAAAATAACCCTCAGATTTATCGCAATTGCCACCATAAATTACTTCTGCATCGTTATCGGATTTTGCTTCATCGATGAAATTTTTTAGTTTGTCGAAAGAACTTTCATCGATAACAGCATTCATGAAATTCGTAAAATCTTCGGGTGGGCCCACTTTTATTTGGTCGAGTTGCACCTTGGCTTTAGTCCAAAATTCATCCCAAATGCTACGGGGAACATAAACGCGCGAGGCAGCCGAACATTTTTGTCCTTGGTATTCAAATGCGCCCCTAACAAAAGCTGTTGCCAATGCTGTTGTATCGCAGGTATTGTCGGCAAAAATAAAGTCCTTGCCGCCTGTTTCGCCAACAATGCGTGGATAAGAACGGTATTTATAAATATTATCGCCAACAGTTTTCCATATACTTTGGAATACAGCCGTTGAGCCAGTAAAATGTATCCCGGCAAAATCGCGATGATTAAGAACCGCTTTGGCCGCAGCAGGTCCGGGTGCAAAAACAAGGTTGATTACCCCGTCGGGAACACCGGCTTCCTTGAATATTTCCATAATAACCGCAGCCGAGTATATTGCTGTTTTTGATGGTTTCCAAACGCAAACATTGCCCATTAATGCAGGTGCTGCAGGTAAATTTCCGGCTATCGATGTAAAATTAAAAGGGGTAAGTGCAAAAACAAATCCTTCGAGAGGTCTGAATTCATTGTAATTCCACATTCCATTGGCCGAATCGGGTTGCATTTGGTAAATTTCGATCATGCATCTTACACCAAACCTAAAAAAATCGGCCAATTCGCAAGCTGCATCAATCTCGGCCTGAAAAGCATTTTTCGATTGCCCCAACATGGTAGCGGCATTAATTTTTGAACGATAAGGTCCTGAAAGTAAATCGGCTGCTTTTAAAAATATGGCAGCTCTGTGTTGCCAAGGCATTTTTGACCATTTGCCTTTTGCAGCCAAAGCAGCATCGATGGCCATTTTTACATGGTTTTCATTGCCTTGGTAATAATATCCTAAAGTGTGTTTAATTTCGTGAGGAGGAAAAATTCGAACTTTTTTTTCAGTAGTAATCGGTTTGCCTCCAATTGTCATAGGTATAACGGCTTCTTCCGATCGGAGTTTATTCAGCATTTTCTTTAATTCTTTGCGTTCTTCGGAGCCTGGTGCATACGCTTTAACAGGTTCGTTTTTTGCAATTGGTACTTTGAAAAATCCGTTAGGCATAATAAGCTGTTTTATTGTGTTAATAAATTGATTATCTGCAATATTGATCTTCCAAAGTTAATTGTAAAGTTTTAAAAAAACGCTAATAAAAATCACCGATGAAGGTCATGCAATCTTTAACAAAAAGAGGCTGCAAACATATTGCAACCTCTTTTGATGTATTAACCTTAATTGTTTTGAGTGTTTAAGCTGTGCGATGACTGTTTGATTCATTATAAAAAGCTAAACCAACAGCTAATAAAAAAATTCCGAATGCAATTGCTAAATAAATCATACATACCTCTCTTTCTTTTTTGTATTGACTTCTTTATTGTGTGTGTTTTACATTTCAAAAATAAGACAAAAATATCCGAAATACAAGAAATGCGGTTAGTGTTTGATGAGTGGTTGTTTTTTGGTGATAAAAGTTGCTTTTATGTTGATAAGATTTGTTTGTTGCAAAGTCAAAAAACAGTTATTTTTAAGGTTTACTAAGTTGATTATCTAATTTTATCAAAACAAAGTATGTACAATTTCAAAAATGATGGCATATTATTTGAAAACTATTGATTTAATTTTTTAAGTTTATCCTTTAAACCAATTTGAACTAAATTTAGAGTAAAAAAGTAGGATGATCAATTCAAAAAAATCAATTTAAGTTAGTTGAAATGAGCTTGTTTTTCGAAATGTAATTACAAAAAAAAACTTAAAAGATTTTGGATATGCTGATTTCTAAATTAAATTTGACATTTTAACTTTTTTACTGGTTTTTGATTTTAATAAGAATATTTTGTGTTCAGTGTGGTTTAGCTACAAAATGTATTAGTATGAGGAATGTATTTATATTTAGTGTAATACTTTTGTGTGTTGCAATTTCAAATAAGGTGTTTGCCCAAAATAGCGTATTGCGAACACCTGGCAAATATCTAATGCCAATGGATAATGCTTCGGCATCGTTTCCGGGCAACGATAAAAAAGAGGGTGATTTATGGGTTGTGTTTTCCGATAGGCCTGATAATCCATTGTATTCTGATAAAAGTTGCAAAAATGCTTCGGGGCAAAAGCTTCGTTTTATGGAACCGCTTTATGTTGTCGAAGAGAGTGAAAAGTCGATTAAAGTTGTATCGTTAAACGATGCCGATATTCGTGGTTCTTTGGTTTCGGGTGCATCATCGAGAGCAGCTTGGGTGCCCAAAGAAAACATGCTTTTGTGGAAAACTTGTTTGAAAACCCGAGATGTTAACCTGCCAGAGTTCAAAGATGGGATTTTTAATAAAAAGGCAATGGTGTTGAATATTATTTCAAGTAGTCAGCGCGAAATTCGTGTGCCCGAATATTATTCTCACCCTCGTTGCAGCCAGGGCGATTCAATCAATTCTGCTTTGGTTTATCAAATTAACTATGTTTACAAGGAAACTCCGACAGCCTACTTGTTGGCCGATGTTCCTACTATTAACGATATACAACGTGATGCTGCAAGGGTAAAAGGCTGGGTGCTTAAATCGCAAACTACTGCTTGGAACCACAGGTTGGCTTTTGAGGTAAACTGGGATAAGCCAGCAGTTGACGAACGCAAAGCAAAAGGAAAAAGGGCAAAAATTACCGCTGATAATAATGGCGGATCGACTATATTTCAGGAAAAAAGCAGTTATTACTCACGCCGCGACATTGGCGAAGTTGACCGTTTCCCTGTATTAGATGCGATTAATGGCTCAACAAAAGTTGGGGTAATTGGCGATTTGTGTTCCGAAGACGGCAAAACAATGAGCAGCGATGAGTTTGCAAAAATTAAACATGTTATTGACTCAATGTCGGGAGCTTTACGTAATGTCAATATTATGTTTGTAGTGGATGCAACCAGTAGCATGATTCCTTATTCGCGCGCAATACAGGATGCCATTACCAAATCGGTACGTGAATTTATGAAAAGCCAAAACCATTATCGCTTTGGGCTTGTGCTTTACCGTGATATTACCGAAGGCAACTCAAACCTGGTTCAAGCTACTCGCGACCTTTCGTCGAATTACAATGGGCTAAACAGTCAATTGGCTCGTTACATGGTACCCACATTTAACCGCTGTAACCCCGATCCCGAAGAGGCCGTTTTTTATGCTATGAAAGAAGCAATTAACCGTTTTGACCCACCAGCAGGCGAATCGAACTTTCTGATTTTGATAGGCGATGCCGGAAACCATAACCGACAAACTTATCAGGATTGCAACGGACAACAACATCCCGATCCGACAAATGTTACTGAAGATGAGTTGGCGACATTAATGGCAACAAAAAACATCAATCTTTTTGCATATCAGGCTAACCACCATGTAACCCTCGATTTAAAACCGGCATACGATGCTTTTAGAACACAAGTTCAGAGCCTTATGGTTAAGGTTGCCCAAAAACGATCGAACGATGCAAGTGAAATGACAACTTCAGAAATTTTGACACAAAATAACAATGTGGTAGAAATAACCAACGAAGGAGGGGTGCCGGGTTTTTTCAAAATGGCCCCCGATGGTGGAAGCATTCATCCAACTGTATTATTGAACGATTTAACCAGCGGCTTGCAGTTGATTGATCAAAAAGTTGATTATCAACTGGAAGCCATTTCTGAATACCTGAATGGTAAAGTACGTGCCGATCATGCAAAACAGCTAAATGCATTTATTCAAAAGCTCGAAGCTCAGAATATATCATCCGATAAACTCGATTTGGTTTTCCAAAAAAATGGGCAGGTTTACAATGTTGGTTACACCAAACGCATTGAACCAGGTATGAAATATCCTATTTACCAGGATGTGTTGCTAATGTCGCAAGAAGATTTATTGGCGATAAAACGTTCGCTCGAAAGGTTAATCCCAACCGACGAACTTTCGCTACCCCCTAACGAATCGAGATCGTATATTGTTTATGGGTGGAGTGAGATATTAAGCGATATTTTGGGCTATTTTCCTAAAGGGAACGAGGCCATAGATACCTTGAGCCTCTATACTCTTTCGGCTATTTTAACCGGCTGGGGCGGAAAAGAAAAGTATAAAGATATTAAACTATTTGATGTTACATCGCCCGACTTGTTCCCCGACGAAATGCTCTATGAATACCTTATCGACTGGTGTGTTACCAAAGGGCATATTCAAAGTATTTTTGAAGGACAAAATCTTTTGACCGAAGATTTCTTTCAAGATCACATGTGGACAATATTCTACGAATACCTCTATCAGGTTACCGATGGCGAAGTTGAAGAAGATCAGGCCTTGATGCAAAAGTTTGGTGAATATTTTAAAAAGTACAATAAAGAATACAATAATTTCGATGCCAGTTTTAGAACACCAATGGGTACCGGAGCTGGTATGAAACATTATTGGATCGATTCGAGGATATTCCCACATCAGACTCAGGTTGCCGGCGAAGAAGATATCATTCAGTACTTGTATAAGCGGTATTTAAACTAGCAATTTTTAAACATGACAGATATTGCCAAAACTGATATTGTTGATAGGAAGAACATCCTTTTTCATATTGAAAAATTATCGTGTGCCTACAATGGTAATAAAGTGGTTCTCGAGGCCAATGACATCGTAATTCCCAAAAGAAAAATTACAGTGCTATTGGGACCATCGGGAGCAGGGAAGAGTACATTGCTCGAAACCCTTGGCTTAATGACCCAAACAGTTAATGGCGAATCGTCATCAATTAAATTTTATCCAACCGATAACGAGGATTATAATATCGCAAAAATGTGGGGCGACGATCAGGAGCCCGAACGTTACAACATCAGGATGCTGTATTACAGTTTCATTTTTCAGAGCACAAACCTGATGCCTAATTTTACAGCCCTCGAAAATGTTGGTTTAACCGAATTGATTCAGAATAAACCCGAATCGGAAGCTTATTTTAATGCCATCGAGAGTTTGGTTAAGAACTTGAGTGTAACCAGCTTATCGTACGAGAAAAAACCTTTTGAATTTTCGGGTGGCGAACGTCAGCGTTTGGCTTTTGCACGTGCCATCAACCCCGATTTTACCGTTTTGTTTGGCGATGAACCAACTGGTAACCTCGACCATTTTAACTCGGTAAAACTAATGCACTTTATTCGAGATTTCATTACACGTCAACGCGAAAATGTTAGTGCAATTATTGTATCGCACAACATACCTCTAACGCTCGATTTCGCCGACAGAATAATTGTCCTTTCTCAACGCGAAAACGGGATATCAACTATTGATCCGCATTTTGTTTACGACAGGGATAAATTAAAATGGTACGAGTCGGGCGAAAAGCAAAGCCGAGTGCAACAAGAAATTGAATTGCTGCTTAATTCCGACACCGAAAGCTATGTGCGCATTTTAATGCACCTGTCGGAGAGCAATATCGACGATGATACATTTGAGGCCGTTAAAAACCGAATGGTTGAACATTACGAATTGCTGAACAGTGGACAACAGGTAAGCGACGATGAAACCAAAGCTTTCAAAGATTGGTTGACTGCCTTTTTGGAAGAAAAGGAAATTGCAACACCTGCTGTGAAAGAATACATCAGGCAGTTTTCGATTGGCGAAATTAAAAAAGCCGACATCAAAATCAACGATGTTATCAGAACCATTCAGGATTTAAAATTTAAAACAGCTGTTGAAAAACATCGCGATAAAGGTCGCAAAAAACTGAGCGGTATCGAAGAACAGGAACTAGGCGGAAATACTTCGCCTATTGGAAGTGTACTCGGTTTTGTACCTTGGCTTTTCTTGTCGTTAGCTCCGCTTTTTACTGTTTTGTTAAATTTCTTGATTAGTAAGTTTAAACAGCTTTTTACAGCTGTTTCGGGCTTGTTTAAAAAGAAAAAAAACGAAGAAACAGAAGATGTTGCTGGCAATATTTTCCGCTTTCTGCTCAGCTCAATCAAAAATCTGATACACAATTTGTTTTATAGTTTATGTGTAGCCTGGGACTGGATTAATATACGTTACCGGTTAATATTGAAGCTGAAGCTTAAACAAAAATGGGTACATATAAAAGCCATTCCGCACGATTTTAAGCACCTGTTTTATCGCAACGAGACCAAAGAATTGTTGGGTAAAAACAATCGCAATTTTTGGTTAATTGTTGTAATCTTGTTTTTTACATTTTTGGCAATAGGTTTTTCAAACGGAAGTTTGTTGTACCTCAAAAACAAGATGGAAGATCCATTTGTGCGTTCGATAAATGCACCTGTTCCTGCAACCAACAGGGGAGCTTCAAGAGTAATTGCCCGATATAATTCCGACTCGTTAAAGCTACTTTACAATTACGATACTATTGTCGGATATAACAAATGGCTGGGTTATTTCCAGGGCGATCAACCCGAAAGTCCTAACCGGGGCATCGATGGCCGTTCAATACCCTATAACGATCCATTGGTAAATACAATACTCGATGCAAAAATTAACAGAGCGATAGGGTCAACCTTCGTTAATGAAAACGATATTTCGGTTATAGTAACCCGTAATATGCTTGAAAAACTCAATTGTTCAGACGATCCGGTTTTCATTTACCGAAAGCAACCCGACGGACGTTTGATACCCATTCCCATAAGGGCCATAGTTGATAAACTGCCAGGCGAAAGGGTCGATTTTATTACTACCCAGTATTTTTATAATAACCAGAATGCAATGGGCAGCAAATTTATGTTTCGCGATAACAAAAAAATGTATGCTTATGTAGTAATGGATACTGTTCATGTTGAGGACTTTAAACAAGCGAGTCAACAATTTTTTGACAGGTATTATGCTGAAGGAGGAGCGCTGGAAGTTAGTTACATCGATGTTTATCAGCATCAATATACCATAAAGCCAACATCGGTTATTCAGGTATCGTTTTACGATTCGGATTACATTGAAATTGAGCAAATCGATGAGCTGTATAAAATGTTCCGCGAGTCGGATGAAATAGCTGCCTTTATTGAAAAAACAGATATTGATGATCATTATTTTGTACAGTCGTATTTTCCAAATTTGGAGAATAGTCGAAACAGATCGATAGACTATGTAGCTGTAAACTTTAACGACTTAAGTAAAGTTGAAGAATTTGCCGAAAAATTTGCCGAAGAAGCTGAGATTAAACTCGAAATGGCTAAAATAGAGCAAATGAAAAACTATAACTTTGTAAGTAAGCTTACTTCTATTATGTCGTTGATATTGATAGGTTTTAGTGTGTTGATGATCAATATTTTCTTGTCGAATATTTTAAGTACCCACCTCAATAAAATTAAAATGAATATTGGTACCTTCAAGGCTTTTGGTATCGATATTAAGCGTATTTACATGGGTATGATGTACATTTATGTATTGTTGCCCATTATGGTGGCTTTAGTTTTGGCTGCAATTGTTGGATATTTGGGTTTTGTTTATTTTGTTATCAATGCCATTTCGCCTTTCGAAGTTGAAAAGAACCTTTATTTCGATTTGTTTAACCAATACACACTTGTTTCGATTGTTGTGATGACTTTGGTTAACTATTACGCATTCAGCATTATTATTAACCGCATTTTTAAACAAACACCGGGCGATTTAATTTACGACCGCAACAACAAAGCTTAAGCATTTAATGGAAAATATTCTTTTTTTAATCATTGTAGGAATTGTCGTTTTTGATTTTTTTGTTGAGCGTTTGCTCGATTATTTAAACACTACACGTTGGAGCGATCAGTTGCCTAAACAAGTAGCTGATGTTTACGAACCTTCAGAATACAAAAAATCACAAGCATACAAAAAAGTAAACCATCAATTTGGAATGCTTACTTCAGCATTTTCGTTTGTACTAATTTTGTTGATGCTTTTTGTTGATGGTTTTGCATTGGTCGATTCATGGGTTTCGGTTGTAAGTAGCCATTTTATAGTTGTTTCGTTACTTTTTTTTGCAATAATTGGTTTTGCTTCGGAAATACTTACCCTGCCGTTCGATGTTTACGATACTTTTGTAATTGAAGAACGATTTGGTTTCAATAAAACTACTGTTAAAACATACATTTTCGATAAAATAAAAAGCTTGTTGCTTGCTGCTGTATTGGGTGGTGCAGTTCTGGCTTTAATTATGTGGTTGTGGAAAATTTCCGGTTCGTACTTCTGGCTTATTGCTTGGGGCGTGGTTACCGTTATTTCGTTATTTTTCACCATGTTTTATTCCAATTTAATTGTGCCTTTGTTCAATAAACAAAAACCTTTAGACGATGGTGAGTTAAAAACCGCTATTCAGAATTTTGCACAAATGGCAGGTTTTAAGCTTCAGAACATTTACGTAATTGATGGGTCGAAACGATCCACAAAGGCCAATGCATATTTTACCGGTATTGGTCCAAAGAAACGGATTGTATTGTACGACACCTTGATAAACGACTTAACGACCGATGAAATTGTTGCTGTGCTTGCCCACGAAATTGGTCATTATAAGAGAAAGCACACAATTAGCAGTTTGGCAATGGGGATCATTCAAACAGGCATAATGCTTTTCTTGTTCTCTTTGTTTATTGACAGTGAAGTGCTCTCGGGTGCATTAGGTGTTTCCGAAGCTAAATTTCATATTGGCTTGGTGGCTTTTGGAATACTTTTTACTCCATTTTCGTTTTTTACAGGAATTTTGATGAATATTATTTCACGAAAGAATGAATACGAGGCCGATAATTTTGCCAAATCGTATGGCTTTGAAAAACAATTGATATCGGCTCTTAAGAAATTAACGTCCAGTAATTTAAGCAATTTAACTCCACACCCATTGTATGTGTTTTTCCATTATTCGCACCCAACACTTTTACAGCGAATTGTTAATTTGTTGCCTTAGAGGGCATTAGAATCTGATTTCTTTGAAGTTTATTTTATGTAGATGCTGCTTGCCGGGCATTGGCTGCCTGTATGGCTTTTCTTATTCCTTTTTCCAATTGGTGAGCCTGCTCGTAGTTATTGAAATGCGATGGGCCGTTTTTGAACATCTCTTTCATTTTTTGTTTTATGATTTTTCTTTCGCTTCGCATATCAGTTAAGTTTTTGTACATGCGTGAAGCATAAATCACAGTTAACAACAGCAGCTCGTGTGCATGAGGTTGCTCGTTTCGTAATATGATATCGCGTAACCTTCTGATTAAAATATTCCTGTCGTCGCGGTTTTTTGCATAGTACCTACTGTATGGAATGCCCCAAAAGCTTTTGCTTATTTTTAAAACGTCGTTATTGTCAACAAGTATTTTAAGAATTTCTTTTTTGTAAAAGCGGTATCGTATGTTCATTCGACTAAGCAAACTCCAAATTTTCAGTGAACCTTTTCGTTGCAGCAGGTTTAGTAATGCATCGAAAAATGGATAGTTACTAATTGCCGGGTCGACTAGTATTACTTTTTGTTGGTCGATACCGATTCGTTTTGCAAAATACAAATCAGCCAAAACTGCACCTAATAAGCCTATCTTGAACTCGTTTCCCATGCGCAACCAATGCCCGTTTTTCGGATCGAGCGATAGCAAGTAATAGT
>DAOSWJ010000029.1:0-16427 GCA_035380005.1 Prolixibacteraceae bacterium
TGTTTTTTCGACAGAACCGACAAACGGAATTGTCGGATTGAATTACTTTCAAAATGGACTTACCATAAACCTCGATACTTATTACAAAACAACACGAAACCTAATGCGTCGCGAATATATTGCAACAAACGCTGATTCAAAAAATAACGGAATATTTCAATTGCTGAAAGGTACTGCCCGCACTTATGGGCTCGATTTGTATGTAAAACAAGATTTTGGCCATCATGCTGTTTGGGCAACTTACACCCTCAGCAAGGCCGAAGAAGCGATGGCCATTCCAACACAGCAAACAATAAATTATGTTTTAGCATCTCACGATCAGCGCCACGAACTAAAAATGGCCGCTCTATTTAAGGCCGGCCCATTATATTTAAGTGGCAACTATGTTTATGGATCAGGAATGCAAATACTGCGTGAACTTTTCCCTTCCGAAATCGACAATGTTAAATACAGCCGTTTCGATGCTGCAATTACCTGGAAATTTAACGGTAAATTGAATGGTGAAACAGGCCTTTCGGTGCTCAATGTTTTTGATACCTACAACTTAAAATATGCCAACCTTAAAAACATAAACTTGACCCAAAACCTTGGAGCAGTAAAAATTTATACTGGAGCAGTGCCTTTAACGCCGGTTTTGTTTTTGAAAATGACTTTTTAAAATAACTTCCTGAACCCGATCAATTGCTTCACCTCTTCGAGTGTTTTTTGCGCCGATTCGCGTGCTTTTTCGGCACCCATGCGTGCTACCTTGCCCATGTATGCTTCATCTTTCAAAATTTCGTCAATGCGTTCGCGTATGGGTGTGGTAAAGGCCACAATATCTTCGGCCAACTGTTTTTTTAGGTCGCCGTAGCGTATCGAGCAGTCGTTGTAAGCCGCATCAAATTGTGTAACAATTTCGGGTGTCGAAACAATTTTCAACAGGGTAAACAAGTTTTGCACAGCTTCCGATTTTGGGCTGTTAGGTTCGGTGGGGCCGGCATCGCTAACTGCGCGCATTACTTTTTTACGTATCGATTTCGGGTCTTCGTACAAGAAAATACCATTCCCTTCCGATTTGCCCATTTTACCGCTTCCATCCAATCCGGGCACTTTTATCATGTCGCCGCCATCGAAAGTAAAAGGTTGTGGTAATGGAAATAACTCGCTGTTGTACATTCGGTTAAAGCGTCCGGCAAATTTGCGTGCCATCTCAAGGTTTTGTTCCTGATCTTTGCCAACCGGCACAAACTGAGCTTTATGAATTATTATATCGGCAGCCATCAAAACAGGGTAGGTGAGCAGCCCGGCGTTCACATTTTCAGGCTGTTGGCGTGCTTTATCTTTAAACGATGTAGTACGTTCAAGCTCTCCAAGATAAGCGTTCATGTTCAAAAAAGCATACAATTCGCTCACTTCGGGCACGTCGCTCTGTATAAAAATGGTTGCTTTTTCGGGGTCGATACCACAAGCCAGATACTCGGCAAGCACTTGTTTAACACCGGCTTGCAAGTTTTCGGGTGTGGGGTGGGTCGTCAGCGAGTGAATGTCGGCAATAAAAAAATAGCAGTTGTAATCTTCCTGCATCTTCAAAAAACTGCGCACTGCACCAAAATAATTTCCCAAATGCAGGTACCCTGTGGGCCTAATCCCGCTAACAACCGTAGGCTTGCTCATCGTTTTAACTTGTTAATGATTAAAAATTTTCGAGCCACAAAAATAAAAAAAATCATTGCCCTTGCCGTATAAAATTCGATTAAATTCTTTGTTTTCATTTTTTGGGGGGCATACGGTCTGCGGTTGCAAGCCGTTTTGCGCCGTTGGCGGTTTTACTGCATGTACACGTGGCTCATTCTAATCGCCCGTGCACACGGGTAAAACCAGCCACGCCACTGCAACGGGCTTTCCGCCTACGCCCTGCCCCGCGCTTGCCAACTGTAGATCAATTCTCTACTTTAAAACCGAAATTTCAACCCAGTTTCCTTCGCAATCTTCTACAATACTTTCGTAATATCCGTCGCCGGTAGTGCGGGGTTCGCCCACAATGTTGAAGCCGTCGGAACGAAGCCGTTCGGTAAGGTTGTCAACTTCGTCCTTGCTCTCAAGCGCAATCGAAAAATGGGTAATGCCTAAAGTTACCGACTGCTTTTCAGTTCGTTCGGCAATGTCGGGACGTTGCATAATTTCAATGCGCGTTTCGGCTCCTTCAAACGAAAGAAAATACGAGGAATACTGCTTCTTAGGGTTCACGTACTTTTTGCTACAAGTCATACCAAAGTACTTTACGTAGAAATCCTTGAGTTTTTCAAGGTCGTGTGCCCAAATGGCGATGTGGTCTATTTTCATGCGTATTTATTACTATTAAGTTGCTGACTGTCTTTTGGGTTGAAGAGCATAGCATTGAAATTCGATATGTCCCCGCATGGAACTCGCAAAGCTATATGCATGCTCTTTTGTGGTAAATAACTATGCTCGTTTCATGGTATAAGTTTTCGTTTATTTCTTGAGTTCTTTTTGAAGTGCCTTACCTTTGGGTGTAAGGCGATATTTCTGTTTAATACTTTTAGGCTTATCGGGCAAAGTCATCTCAATCAAATTATTTATCAAAGCAGGGTGTAGATAATTTTCTCTAAATGTTTGATTGTGTCTTAGCCCCAGCATTTCCATTAACTCAGTTCGAGACATACTACCATTTAATGTTAAAATGAGATTTTCAACATGGTCGGTAACATGGTCGGTAACATGGTCGGCGACATGGTCGGTGACATGGTTGGTGACTTCGGGGGTAGCATGGTCGTTGACTTGTGGGGTGGTATTGTTTTCAACACCTTCGGGCATTGCCACATCTTCGTCTTCGCTTAAATCCCAAGCATTGGGGAATGTCATTCGAAGAAAGTTTTCGGTAAAACGGAAACAATCTGTTGAGTAAGCTTCTAAAATACGTGGAATACCCGAGCCAAGGTGTTCAACCAAATCTAAATCCTTGAATATCCGCATTATTTCTTGGTTTCTAGGCATCGAGAAGCCTTCGAAAAATTCTTCTTTGCTCAACATATCGGGCAAAGATCCGGAAGATGTAATTTCAATGCGATTCGATTCCTTCATTCAATTTAGAATTTTGTTTTTCGCATTCCCAAATGTAAGAAATTCAGGTTTATTAGGAAGAATGGATTGATTGTAATGCAATGAAAAAAACACTCCGCAATTTTTGTGATGCTATTTCAATGCAAATTGAACCTTAGAATCGCAGAGTGTTATTAAAATAGAAAATCACATAATGATTTTCAGTTAATTATATACCGGACATCAACCAAATCAGCCCTGATTCTTCCAAACCAAACCGTTCGGGACAATCTTCATCAGGCAAATTTCGTCGCCCATTTTGATGCTTTTGAGCAATTCAACATCAACGGGGCAGCCAAAAGCTTTTTCGAAAAGCACTTTGCTATAGCCGGTTGTGCATTGGCACCAAGTGTTGGTATCCAGTTTATCGACTTGCGCTACCATGGGGCATGGGCAAAACTGGAATTGCAGGTGAAGTTCTCCATTGACAACTGAAAGCCCGGCCGCATTGGCACGTTCGTTGTCGGCAAAATCTTCGAGACTGTTCGCGCCTATCATAAGGGTTTCTACAAGCTTCAACTTATCGTCCATGGCGTATCCGCACTGGCAGTTCATACGTATGGTTTTCACTTTTTCGGGACTGAACCGGTTTTCCAACCTTCGCATGGAATTTTTCACCCAAGTAGGGTCGTTTTCAACTTCCGATTGGTTTTGGCCATAAACGATTTCGTTTGCTGTTTCGTCGTTGCTTTCGTTTTTAACTGCCTCGAATATAGTTTGTTCTTGAATTTTTCGAATGTCAAACATTGTACTAATTTTTTAAATTGAATAAAACGCTCAACGCATTGCTGTACTATACAGATGATTGCATTTTGCGCTAAGTAATAGCATAATGAAACCATTCCGAAAAGAATTTCCCGAAGAGACCAAAATTAACCTGTGGTTCCCGAAGGCTAATTAAGCAGTAATTATCAATTTAAAAATAGCTCTCAAAACGAAGTTGTTTGGATTGAGGCACAAAGATAAAAGTATTTTAGTTTTGTTATGCTGTTTCCAGCTTTTTAAAAACGCATCATAGCCTCAATTCCATAGAAAGGCAATGAGTAAATAGGTTTTTTATGCTCGAACATGGTTTGTGATATTTTGATGCCTTCCTCGACTTGGTATTTTTCGAGAAACATATAAATACTCTTCAAGTGTGCTATTGTGCCCGATTTTACCTCGATTGGCGTTATTTTATTGCCTCGCTCAATTAGATAATCAACTTCGGCAGTGCTGTTTTTCGCTTTTCTTACCCAATAATACAATTCGGATTTCCGGTACGGCGACATGTTGACAATTAGCTCTTGTCCAACAAATTGCTCAGCAACTGCACCTTTGTAAATGGCTGTAAGTTCTTTTTCGATAGCAGTTTCGGCATATATGCCACTAATTGCATGAAATAACCCAATGTCAAGAAAAATTACCTTGAAAAACAAGTCATCGGCATTTGAGGACAAAGGCAAGCCCGAACCGTTGCTCATGCGAACCCTGGTAATAACGCCAGCCGTTTCAAGCAATTCAAGTGCTTCTTTGATTTCCCTCGATTTTAGTTGACGATCGATATTGGCATAAACATATTTTTGCCCCAATGCCGATGGAATTGTGCTGAATACCTTACGCATGATTTCGTGCTTCACTCTTTTAGCATATTTCCCAAAATCATCAATGTAAGTATCGATGATTGATTGCTGAATTCTTTGGCATTTTAGCACGTCTTGTGTTTTGACATACTCGTTCACCACTGCTGGCATTCCGCCTATGTAAAAGTACTTGCGAACTAAGGCAATGATCTTTTCGTGCAAGCTTGTTGATATTTTTCCCAGATTATCAAATTGTCCAAGGTAATTTCTTAATTCGTTCTCTCCCAAGGCATCGAGAAATTCGCCAAACGAAAGCGGATAAAGATAAAGGTATTGAATACGGCCAACCGGCATTTTAAAATCTTCGGTTTTAAGCGCAAATTCAAGTAGCGAACCTGCTCCAATCACATGCAGATTGGGCATTTCTTCGTAAAAATAGCGCAAGGAAACAATCGCATTGGGGCAATCTTGTATCTCGTCTAAAAACAACAAGGTGTTTCCTGCTTCAACCTTTTTCGCCGTAAACAGGGCTATCTTTTCGATTATTTCTGCTGGAACAAACGTGTTGAAGATTTCTTTATACTCCGGGTTTCTTTCAAAATTTATATAGATGGATTGTTTGAATTCATTCCTTCCTAATTCATTTACAATGAACGTTTTTCCGGTTTGGCGCGCCCCCCTTATCAACAAAGGCCTTCTTGTAGAATCCGATTTCCAAACCAATAACTCTTTGTAAATATCACGTTTCATGCCTGATTATCTTTTTATTACCATTACAATTTGAACAAAATCCAAGGTAAAAATATGGAATATTTGGACAAAATCCAAGGTAAAAACCAATCATTTTTGGCTAAAATCCAAGGTGAGATTCATAGTTTTTTGGTCAAAATCCAAGGATGATCAAATTAATCTACTTCATCATCAAACACATCAGGCATTAAAAGGACATCATCACCTACTGCATGCATCTCTTTGAAAGATGTTTCCCATTTGTTACGTGGTTTCGTGGAGTATTTGTCTGTAACCGGTTTACTTTCCAACAATAATCCCAAATGCCTGCCCGTATGCGATCGTTCGCATTTCACCAAATCTTCGGGAAGTCCTTCGAACAACAATTCGCCACCAGCCTTGCCGCCCTCGGGACCCATGTCTATAATCCAGTCGGCATACTTGATGATGTCGAGGTTGTGCTCAATAATAATTACCGTGTTATTATTGGCCACCAGCGACTTGACAATCTTATAAAAGTTGTCAATATCGGACATGTGCAAGCCCGTGGTGGGTTCGTCCATGATGTAGATGTTGCCTTCTTTTTTCAGCTCGGTGGCAATTTTAAGGCGTTGCGCCTCGCCGCCCGACAACGAACTTAACGACTGCCCCAATTTTAGGTAGCCCAAACCAACTTCCTGCAACAACTTCAAGTGCTTGTCTATTTTAGGTACGTTGAAAAATTCGCAAGCCTGATTCACCGTCAAGTTCAGCACATCGGCAATGCTTTGGCCGTGGTAAAGCAGTTCAAGCACATCGTTATGGTAGCGTTTGCCCTCGCACTCGTCGCACAAGGTTTTCACGGCATCGAGGAAGTGCAACTCGAAGCTGAGTGTTCCTTGTCCGTTGCATTTGGGGCAGGCTCCTTTTGAGTTAAAGCTGAAGAGCGACGCTTCACTTTTTGTGACTTTTGCAAACTCTTTCCTTATAAAGTCGAACACGCCCATGAATGTGGCCGGGTTGGCGCGCGACGATTTGCCAATGGGCGACTGGTCAATCACAATGGCCTCGGGGTGTTCTTTCACAAAACACTGGTGAATAAGGCTGCTTTTTCCGCTGCCGGCCACGCCCGTAACGCAGGTGAGTACACCCTTTGGAATTTTCACCGAAACATTTTTCAGGTTGTTGGCGGTTGCATTTTTGATCTCGAAAAACGACGTAGCGACTTTTCGTTTATACGTCGGGCGATTGGTTTCGAACAGATATTTTCCGGTGATGCTTTCGGTATGCTTTAGCCCGGCAGGTTCGCCGTTGTACACCACATTTCCGCCCAATTTTCCAGCTTTGGGGCCAATGTCAACAATCCACTCGGCAGCACGGATAATGTCGGGGTCGTGTTCCACAACAAATACGCTGTTGCCTTTCTCTTTCAACCTGAAAAGGATGGAAAGCAGCTTTTCGGTGTCACGTGGGTGAAGGCCAATTGAGGGTTCGTCGAGCACATACAACATATCGACCAAGTTGCAGTCGAGCTGTTTCGACATTTTCACCCGTTGCGATTCGCCTCCCGAGAGCGTAGAAACAGGCCGTTCGAGCGATAGGTAACCCACCCCAATTTCAACCAATTGTTCGAGCAGAAATTTGGCTTTTCGAAGGATCGGACGTGAAATTTCATCATCAACATCGCCAAGAAAATCAAGCACATCAATCAGTTCCATATTGCAAAGCTGGTCGATAGACAGCCCTTTGATTTTGGAATGCCGTGCCCTGTCGTTTAGCCTTGAGCCGTTGCAGTGTTCGCAAACGGTGTAGATAAAATAGCGGGCGTATGCATTTTTCTCGTCATCGGGGGCTTCGTCTTCGGCTTTTCCGGCTACTGAGTTTTCGAGCTTGCGCGCAATGCCTTCGAAATTTTTGATGTAGCTCAGCTTTTCTTTCGAGTTAGCAATGGGGACTGGCTCAGAATAAAGCAAGGTTTGCAGCTCATCTTCAGTAAAATCCTTCAAGTTTTTGTCAACGTCGAACATTCCAATGCTCATAAACTCTTTCCAGTAGAACCCGCCAATTTTGTAGAACGGGTGGGTGATTCCCCCTTCGCGAATCGATCTTTCTTTGTCGAGAAACTGGTCGAGGTCGATTTTCACCCTTTTGCCCAAGCCGTGACAATGCGGGCACATGCCTTCGGGGTGGTTGAAAGAGAAGTAGAACGATGGACCAATGAAGGGCTGGGCAATGCGCGAATACAGCAAACGCAGGTAGGTGTTGATTTCGGTGGCTGTGCCCACGGTGCTGCGCAGGTTGTTGCCCATACGCTTTTGGTCGATGACGATGGCGGTTGAAAGGTTCAGAATATCATCGACATCGGGACGCGAAAGCTTGGGCATGAGCGTGCGGGCAAAGGTCGAAAAGGTCTCGACCAATTGCCGTTGCGCCTCGGTGTAAATGGTGTCGAACAACAACGACGATTTCCCCGAGCCCGAAACCCCAGTGAAAACCACCAGTTTGTGCTTCGGAATTTCAACGTCGATGTTCTTCAGATTGTTGGTGTGTGCGTTTTGCACGTAAATATGATCTCTGTTCATGGCTATTTTTTTATTTCTGTCGGCAAAATTCGGTTTTCGAAGTAAGGGTAAATTGTAAAAAAACGACAAAAGGTTTTCTTAGATTTCCATTCCACCTGTAACATCCGAAGCTGCTTCAACACAAAGTTTCATGTCGTGCAAACCAATGGCTCCCTTAAAAAATTGAGAGTCTTTATTTAAACGATTAATTTGCGAATGTAGGGTTTCATAATTAGCTGTGGCCAAAACCTTTGCCGATGTGTAACCGCATTTGTACAACATTTGGGCAAAAGTAGCTCCAACCCAACGCACTCGGTTCAAATCGGTTAAAGACGATAGCAGTTTGAGTTCATCTTCCGGAATGCCCGTGTTTTCTGCAAGCGCTTTACGTGCCGAAGCTTTACACACATAATCGAAAAGCTGAAGCGTTGTACGGATTCCCATGTCCGACAGTTTTTGAACTGTAGTTTTATCCAACATCGTAAATTCTTCAATCTTACAAGGTTTTGGCTGCATGCTATTGATTTCGCGCAACAAAACTTTCAGATAATCTTCGGTAACCAAACCCGAACGTGCGAGTAACTCTGTATTCGTAGTTTTTTTCAGAAACTGCTGCAGTTCAAGTAAATTGCGAACTCCATGCTGCTTAAACAACTCGAAACGCCGTTCTAAATCCGTTTTCAACAAAACCCGACTGGGAAGCAAATCGGCTCCCTTAAGTTTATCACGAAATTCATCGATCGAAATTTCTATAAAATTGATATAGTAACCCATACTTCAATACATTAACTGATTGGAATATAAATTTCACTTTCCGACTCCTCGTTGCAAGCACCTTTGTAACAATCGCCATAATATTCAAAATTAAAGGGTTTACTTAGCATATAACTGGTTTCGGGCAAAAACTGGTTGTAAATATAGTGGTAGGTATAGCCAACTTTATTGGACAATCCTCGGTGAATAAATCGCAAATAATTGCCTGCCGGAATGGTTTTTACAACAAAAAGAGGGTTTAGGTTCTCAATTTTTTCGACTTCGACTCCGGTAAAAAAGTACATGCCGCCAAGTTCCTGTTGGTCGGACCAATATTGCAATTGGTAAAATCGCCAAGGTTCTATTTTGTGCGGAATGGATTCTACCTCGCGAAATAAACGCCCCCACTCCTTCGACAAATCGGTAACGGTAGTATCGTCGGGAATAAAAAATGAAAGTCCAATTAATGTGCGTTCTTCAAGCGCGAGTACTTCTGGCTCTGTGTGACGCGCATTTTCTGCTCGGTTTATCGATTCCTCGGTTATGCCATTGATTAACAGTAGTGAAGAAATTGGATATCCGTTCCTGATTTCTTTAGGATTGATGCCAAACTGCTTTTTAAAGGAGCGGGTAAAAGCTTCGGGGCTTCCAAATTGGAAATCGTAGGCAATTTCAGACACTTTTTTTTGGGTGGTGCGCAATTCTTTTACCGCCTCGGTTAAGCGCCGTTGCTGAATATAACTTTTAGGTGAAAAGCCTGTAACACTCTGAAATAAACGTATAAAATGATACAACGAGTAGCAAACATGCCGAGCAACTTGCATCCCATCGATTTCAGATTTCAAATTCTGTTCAATGTAATTTATTGATTTTAAAATGATTTCCTTATTTGTCATCGTCTTATATTATAAAATGCAGGCACTTTGTAAGTAAACCAACAAAGTGCCTGAAAATTAGTTAAAAATTGAATTCGTTCGCCCAGTCGAAATCGGCAGTTTCTTCGTCCCACTGGGGCCAGTGGCTGCACCAATCGGGAACTGTGCAAGCTTGCACCCGTTCGGATAAATGATAGGGCTTTATGTCGAGCACGGGAGTTCCGGGTTCAGCATCGATATAATACGTTGATATACGGCCGTTTGTTTTATCGATTGATGCAACCTGTATTGTAGTGATCAACACCGGATTTGGACGAACCGGCGAGCGGGTGGCAAAAATTCCCAAGGTTTCGGGTCCCTTTTTATAGGGTTTCTTGGCAATCAGTATTTTACGCGATTCGGGCGAATCGTAAAGGTTGCCCCACCATAGGATTTGTAGATGGCTAAACCCCTCAATGTTGGTAAGAGCCGGCAAATATTCTTTTTGAAGCTCAATTACGAACATCCCATTTTCGCTGATTACCTTTCCAATAGGTTTCAATTGAATTGTTTTTTCCATTTTTTTCAATTTTGAAGTTTTACATGGTCGGGACCGGTAACGACGTTGCAAAGTTGAGAAAGTTCAACATGAAATTCTTGACCTTTTTTGCGAAGAAAAGCCATGTTCTTGATAAAAATTGCTAAAATGAAGAAAGCAAAATGTAAATTAAGGTTCAACACTAAAATCGGGGTATTTCGCAACAAATTCTTTGGGCGTGTAACCCGAAAAGCTTTTGAAGTCGCGAATGAAATGCGCTTGGTCGAAGTAACCGTTGCGGTAAGCATATTCGGTTAAGTTGATGTTTTTGTGCATACTAAAATCGTTCAGCGTTTCCTGAAACCGCACCAGTTTAATGTATTGTTTTGGGGTTTTTCCCAAATGATTCGAAAACTTGCGTTCAACACTTTTGGGTGTTGTAATCAATTTTTCAGCCAAGTTGTTGGCCGAGATTTGCCCCCGGCTTTGTTTAATCAACTGAATTCCCTTGTCAATAAATTGTTGATCGTTTTGGGGAATGGACGAGAACTTGCCCATCAGAAAGTTCTCGATTATCGAAACCTTATCCTGAATTTTTTCTGATTCAAACAGTTGTTCTTCAATTTGTTTGATTTCAGTAAAGAAGATATCGGACAAATCGAAGCTTTGATTTTCAATTTCGGAAAGCGGAAAGCGGAAAAAATGACAGGCACCAGCAGGTTGAAAATTAACGAAAACCACACCGGCCTGACCAAAAGTTGAAACATCGGAGTACGAATTGCTTAGGCCGCTAATAATGGTACGGGGCTGATGCTTGGAAATTGTTTTGCCCTGAACCACCACAAATGGGTTGCGATAGTGAAACATCAATTGTACATTTTCGGTAGGTATGACCCTTTCAACAATGTTGTTTTCACCAGCTTCGGTTTCCATAAAGCATTAGTGCTTTATATATTTCCGAAGAAAAACATTGGGCTGAACAATTTGAAAATGCATAAGTTGTGTTTTTTATGCAAAAATATACATAAAGTTTTGATTTATAAACATGATGCTTTCTTTGCGAAAAAAATGCATCATAAGAGGATTGCCTCCTATGATGCAGTAATTTTATTCGAGCTTAGCAGTTACTTTTTCAATAAATCGCGGATTTCGCTCAATAGTTGTTCTTCTTTACTTGGTTCAGGTGGTGCCGGAGGTGCTGCAGGTGCCTCTTCTTTTTTCTTTTTAAGACTGTTCATTCCTTTGATTACCATGAATATTGCAAATGCAATAATCAGAAAATCGATAAGTACTTGAACAAAATTTCCCCAATTGAGGGTTACTGCATTAATGGCTTGCCCGGCGGCATCAACCGATGCTTCTTTGATTGTGATTTTTAGGTCGGTAAAGTTAACTCCGCCCAAAAGCAATCCAATGGGTGGCATAATTAAATCGTTTACCAATGAGCTAACAATTTTACCGAATGCACCGCCAATAACTATACCTACGGCCATGTCAACAACATTGCCTCGCATGGCAAAATCTTTAAATTCTTTAGCAATACTCATTTTGTTTTAAGTTTAGTTTATTAATAATGGGTAAAAAACAAGTTCTTCAGAAATTTAGTTCAATTTTAATCAAAATAAATAATAAAAGTTGGCTTAAAGTAGTTTTATTTGTGTGTAATAAATAAATAAATGTTTGGCCATGAAGTATAGAATTTTCTTAGTTTTTATGCTTTTTATAGCATTTTCGTGCAAAGTCAGTAAAAAAGCTGTACATCAACCGGCAATAGGATCCGAAACTGAAGTTTTGCCTGCCGATTATAAAATTGATAAGGTGATTAAGCCTCAGCAGGTTGATGTAGATATTAAAGATGATAAACCTATTGATGTGCGAACCGAATCGGTTAAAGTTTACGATCAAGAAGTAGAAAGTGAAGCCGGTTATGCCTTTTATGTAATTATTGGTAGTTTTTCGAAAGCCGAAAATGCCGCAACAAGTAAAACCGAAATGTTAAAAAAGGGTTTTAACCCGCTTATTCTCACAACCGAGTCGGGGCTTTATCGTGTGTCTGTCGATCAAACTAATTCTGAAACCGATGCTCGTTCGTTTATTAAACATATAAGAACACAGTATCCTGAGCACAACGATGTTTGGTTGTTGAAAAAGAAATAAAAAGAACAACAGGAGATTAATGCAAAGGGGAAATGGCTATGTAGAACAATGCCTTTTCCCCTTTGGATTTTAAAACTCAATAATTATCCCAAGTGTAGGTAATACAGTGCCTGTAAGATTTTCGAGTTCACGCAATTCATATCGTGTACCATTGTCGGTTGTTATTAATTCGTTGGTGTCTTCTGTCCGATTACGTACAACTATGTTGTTGAGTTCCGATTGGTAGTTGTAAACGTTTTGAATATCGATGTAGAATTTGGCCGTAAACTTATTTAGGTAGAATGCTTTATCTACTCTGAGATCGAGCTGGTTGAATGATTTAAAGCGTTCGCTGTTAATGCGTTCGAAGTCGAGATAGGGACCACCAAGTGCTTCCCATGCTTCAACCAGCGACGATTTTTCTAAGTCGTAAGGTGTGTAGGGGAGTCCGCCAACAAAACGTATTTTACCTCCAATGGTCCAATCGTTTTTTAATTTATAAGTGGCAAAAGCAGTAAGCAAATGGCGGCTGTCCCAGGTTGCAGGAATGTAATTTCCTGTTGCAATGTCAACAAATTCACTTCGTACAAGTGTGTAGGCTATGTTTCCGTTTAAATTCTTCTGGTTATTGAACCGGGCCAATACTTCAACACCATAAGCGCGCCCCTCACCAATCGATCTGACTTCTTCATCTCCCAATACTCCAAAATCGTTGCCTTTATTGGCAAGGCTAATGCTGTCGTTAACCGAGTAAGGGTAATTGTTATAAGTTTTCAGAAAGCCTTCAACAGTGAATTGTACAATTTGTTTGGGTTTGTATTCAAAACCGGCAATATAATGGTTTGCACTAATGTATTTTAATTCATTCTCTTTGTTTACAAAAACATCGTTCATTTTATACCCTAACGAGGTGTAAGGCGGTAGTTGAAAATATCGTCCAAAATTGGCATTAAAGCTAAGTTGGTCGCTAAAGTTGTACGATGCTGATATCCTTGGCGAGAACTGATCGAGCGGGTTGCTCATGCTAGCCGAGTAATTGTTGGCATCGAATCGCGTGCCGAGCGAAACAATGAATTTGTCGGCCCAGAAATTGCGGCTTATTTGTCCGAACAAACCATATTTAATCAGGTTCAAATCGGTTGAATAATCAATTTCTATTTGCCTTCCGCTGTAGAATCTTTTTTGGTATGTGTCGTTAGTATATGTTACCAAATCGGTATTAATACCGTAGTTGAATTTCCACGAGTCAATTCGGTTGGTGTTTTCAACCCTCAGTTTGGTTTCAATTTCGTTCGAAACATAATCGAGCGTAATGTTTTCAGGATCGCTGTCGTCGTTGTCGAAATATTTTTGCGAAGCATTGTTGAGGTGGTTTCGGCTTAAAGCAACTGTTGTGAACCCGGTTTTGTGAAAATGCTTGTACGAAGCACCTAGTGTATAGGTCCATTGTTCGTTAACGGCTATATTGCTTAAAATAAATTCTTGTTGTTCTGTAGGGTCTTCAATTCCAAGGTTTAAGTCGAACTGGTCTATTGCCCCCAATCCAATAATTGTTATTTCGTTTTTTGCATCGATACGCGAACGTACTTTAAACTGCATATCGTTAAAAGTTGGTAAGAAGGGAAGTTCAAGTATGTTGAAAAGCAGTTTTAAATACGAGCGTCGGGTTGACACAATGAAATTGGTTTTTTCGCCCAAAGGACCGTCGAGAGTAGCCGAAACTTCGGAAGCTCCTAACGAGCCCCTGAACTTCAGTTTGTCGCTGTTGCCATCAATTTGGCTGAACTCAAGCACACCACTAAGCGCATCGCCACGGTTCGATGGAAAAGCTCCTGAGTAATATTTTACCTCACGAATAAAGTCGGCATTGATAATTCCAACAGGCCCACCCGATGCACCTTGTGTAGCAAAGTGGTTAATGTTGGGTACTTCAATTCCATCGAGATAAAAAACGCTTTCGGAGGGCCCGCCGCCACGAATGATGATATCGTTTCGGAAAGCAGGTGTTGAAGCTACCCCCGGGAACGACTGAATTACTTTCGATATGTCGCGGTTAGCTCCCGGGTTGGTTTCTATTTCGCCAATGCCGATACTACGTAACGATACAGGGCTTTCTTCTGTTTTACGAAAAGGGCTGGCAGTAACAGTTACTTCTGCAATTTTTTGGTCGGCCTCTTCCATGGCTATGTTTATGTTGGCAACATTGGCGTTGGTAACTTCTATCTCGTCCGAAACGGCATCTTTGTAGCCAATAAACGAAGTACTTAGCCTAATGAACCCAGGCTTTAATCCAAATAACTGGAAATTTCCATCGAGGTCGGTAACTGCTCCCAAGGTTGTGCCAAAAACAACCACATTAACAAAGGGTAAGGGTTCGTTTGTTTTGGCATCAACTACTTTGCCTTTTACAATACCGTTTTGGGCAGCTAAACTCAAACTGAGCACTGCCAATATGATGGTTAAAATTGATCTCATGGTTTATTTGTTTTTATTTTAAACTGACCGATACTTTGTTGATTATATTTTTTGCACTACTAATTGTTGATAAATCGGTGTAAAGATTGCCGTCTTTGCCCGAATAGTGACTATGTCCAATTGGATTGAGATAGTACGTTTTGTTTTGGCTATCGGTATCGATTAGCACCGAGTAAACCAAAGCAGGTTGGCACGACGATTTGTAGTTGGTATCGTCGGGGTATAAATTGTTGTGCCAATATTCGTTCCAATCCCAAGGTTGGTTTATTTCAAGCATCAACCTGAATTTTTTGGGTAATTCTTTTGTTGTGCTTGTATTTAAAATAAAATCACCTTTAGGTGTTGCGCCGGTAATTGCATCGGGCATAGGATGTTGCGGATTTGGTAAAAGCGATCCGCTTTCGTCAATTGAACCTTTTTTGTGCAGCCAATAGGGCAGGGTTGAGGGCCGTTGTGCTTGCCCGGGTTTGTTGTCCCATTTGCCTTCGCCTAACGAGCCGTGCCCATAAATACCTGTTGCCAGATAACGGGTTACAAAAAGGGTTTCAATAAAATTGCCTTCAACATCTTCAACCCAAATTGTAAAGGTTGGGTGATTGTGCGATGTCCCCTTCAAAAATTTGATTTCCAACTTGCTTCCTTTTGCATTGCTGTTCGATGAAATATTTTCGAATACAGGGGCAGGCACCTGTTTACTGGTGCACGATACTATGCTTCCAAAGGCAATTAATGTAATTACTGTTAAAAGTTTAATATTTCTCATGATACTTGATTTTTTATATTTTATTATTGAAACAGGTTTTGTTGAATATTGTTCAAGTAATATTTAGAAAAATTTAAACAAAAATAAAAGATAGTTTGAAATACAAAAGTTTTTTTCATCCAATATTTAAATTTGTTTTGGATGAATGTAGTCAATAATGTAAATTTACTAGCTCAAACTATTTTAAGAATCTAGCTTACAAAAGAATTAAATGGAACAAAACAAAATGAATGGTATTTCCAGGAGAAAATTTTTGGGAACAGCCGCGGTAGGAGTTGCCGGTATTAGCTTGTTTTCGTCGATGGTGGCATGTAAAACACAGGCTAAAGATAATCAGTTGAGACTGGGCTTTATCGGCCTTGGACAACAAGCAATGTTCTTGCTTAATGGTTTTATAAATGTCGAAGGAGTAAAGGTAGTTGCAGGTTGCGATGTTTATGGCCGTAAAAACACCCGTTTCGAAAAAAGGGTGAAAGAATTTTACGAAAAGCAAGGTAAAGAGGCAGAAGTAAAATCCTTCGATCGTTATCAGGATTTGCTTGCCCGTACCGATATTGATGCAGTTGTGATTGCTACACCCGACCACTCCCATGCAATGATCGCCATTGCTGCATGTAAAGCAGGTAAAGATGTTTATTTGGAAAAACCTTTAACTTTTACCATAAAAGAAGGGCAAGAGTTAAGGCGCATTGTTCGCGAAACCGGCAGGGTTTTGGCAGTTGGTAGCCAGCAACGTTCCGACCCTAATTTTCAGCATGCTGTAAAGCTTGTACAGCAGGGTGCCTTGGGAAAAATTGAGCGTGTACATGCTTATGTGGGTGCGCCACCGGTTGCGTATAATTTACCCGAGGAAGAAATACCAGCAGATTTGAATTGGGATTTGTGGCTGGCTAACTTGCCCAATTACATTCATTTTAACCACGAGCTCAATCCGCCAATTTCTATCGATCCACCACAAGATGAACAACTTTGGGG
>DAOSWJ010000029.1:16527-18232 GCA_035380005.1 Prolixibacteraceae bacterium
ACGAGCTCAATCCGCCAATTTCTATCGATCCACCACAAGATGAACAACTTTGGGGCGCTTGGCGCTGGTACAAAGAGATGGGTGGCGGATTTACTACCGACTGGGGAGCCCACATGTTTGATATTGTACAATGGGCACTTGAGATGGACGGTAGTGGACCGGTTGAGATTTCGCCTATAGGCGATGGCACACAGTTCATGAAATTTGTTTACGAAAATGGTGTAGTGATGACTTCGGAGCCCTTCGATGATGCATGGACCAAAGGTGTGAAATTTATTGGTACCGATGGATGGCTTGAAGTGTCGCGCGGGCATTTTAAAGCATCGAACGACGAATGGTTACCCAAAAACGAAGCTGTTGAACAATCGGGTTCTTACGAAACAAAAGTAGCTCATCACATCGACTTTGTTGAGGCTGTTCGCGAACGCCGCGACCCGGTTGTGCCGGTTGAAGTAGGACATAGCAGTTGTACTGTTTGTACTTTGGGCAACATAGCTTGCGAGCTTGGCCGAACCATTAAATGGGATCCGAAGAATGAAACTTTTATCGACGATGTTGATGGAGCCGCTAGTAAAATGCTTCACTACCAATACCGCGATGGATGGAGTTTGTTATAGGCTTAAGTATATAAATTGATTCTAACATAGCCTCCTGTATTATTAAAGTACAGGAGGTTTCTTTAATGTTTGATCATTATCTTGTTAAAGATATCCCATAAAACAATTCCGGCACTAACCGAAACGTTGAACGAATGCTTGGTTCCGTATTGTGGTATTTCGATGGCACCATGGCACAAATCAACTACTTTTTGTTGTACACCTTTAATTTCATTGCCAAATATTAATGCAATTTTTTCATCTTCGGAAGGATTAAAATCGGTTAACATTGTGCTATTGACTACCTGTTCGACAGCATAAATTTTATAGTGCTGTTTTTTTAGTTCGTTAATTGCGTCAACAGTGTCTTTGTAGTATTTCCAGTCAACAGAGTTCTCGGCATCGAGTGCTGTTTTGTGAATTTCTTTGTTGGGAGGGGTTGCTGTAATGCCGCACAAATAGATCGATTCAACTAAAAGGGCGTCGGAAGTCCTGAATACCGAGCCAATGTTATTGCAGCTGCGTATGTTATCCAAAACGACTACAATTGGTGCTTTATGCAGTTTTTTAAAAGTATCGATATCGATACGGTTAAGTTCGCTATTCTTTAATTTTCTCATGATTTTGTAGTTTTTTTACCAATGAATATTTTCGCGTATTACCGGCATGCTCATGCAACGTGCGCCACCACCTCCTCGTGCAAGTTCGGCACCACCAATTGTAATTACTGCCTTTTTTTGGGGAATTGCTATGTTGTTGTTTATTATGTCGCTTGCTTTAATCACATCGAAACCTTCGTTGTTGAGGGCATCAATTGTGTAAATATTACGTTCGTAGCCAATGATTACGCCAGGCGAAATGGCAAAAAAGTTTGCACCACTGTGCCATTGCTCGCGCTCCTGGTGCCAAATGTCGTTACCGCCACAAAGTACATGTTTTAAGTGCATGCCAGCTTTCTTTAGCGCTTCGAGCAGGTTGGGCTCGGTTGAAATGCTTTTTACTGCGCCGTTGTCGATTGTAATGTGTATGGTTCGGTAGCGGTTGTGGCTCAATATAAGCGGTTCGTAAACCATACAAGTATCGCGGTCGAGTAGGGTAAAAACCATATC
>DAOSWJ010000030.1:0-18210 GCA_035380005.1 Prolixibacteraceae bacterium
ATCCAATGATATACTTTTCATTGGATGAAAAGCTAACTGATGCAAACTAACGATAAGGTCAAAAATGTTATATATTCGATTTATGTTTATACCTGACATACCAGTCAAGCACATTTTGTCTATGTTGGTTAAGATGACTATCCAATAAAAAATGCATTTGAAATGAATTACATAATCATTTTTATAAATTATTAAAAATGAAACAAATAAGGCAAACACTTCGAAATACAAACGCTATTGCAATATATATATTTATTTGTTATATAGTATTTCTATGTATGTTTATATTTAAATTTAATTCGATATAATACCATCAAATACAATAGTTATATGTCTATACAAGCAATTTGGTTTTCAATACAATTAAAAAACAACCAACAATCAGTTAAATGTAATTTTTTATATATCGTACTATATAGATAACTTCAGAAAAATTATTTTTTAATAATTCTTCTGTAAAAATTGAATAGGAGTAAAAATCAAACAGCTAACTATTATGCCACGTTTGAAGAATTTTTAAATTTGTAGCTTCAAATTTTAGCAATGGCAAATAAATTCAGCAATTTCATAAAAAAAATATCTAAACGTTACCGATTAAGTGTTCACGATACGCAAAATTTTACTGAAGTGTATGCTGCATCGGTATCGAAATTGAAATTATGGATATTAATTGCATTGCTATTTGTGGCAGGCATGGCCTTGGTTGTGTTATTGTTCTTCTACACCCCGTTAAAGTATACTGTACCGGGTTACCCATCGAAACAAATTCGCGAATTAATGATTAACAATTCATTAATGCTCGATTCGCTAAAAATTGAAATTGAAAAACGCGATAATTATTTCAAACAAATACAAACAATTATTTCGGGCAATACTATTGAAAAAAATACCGAAAATACTAAAGAAAAAATTGATATTATTGACGTTGAACCGATGGAAAGCGATACAGTTTTCGACTCATTGATTGGCCCCGAAAAATACAAGTTTTCTTATTTCAACAACGAAGAAGAGAAAATTGAAATGTCACGCATCACCCTTTTCCCTCCAACCAAAGGGATGGTGGTAAATCGCTTCGGCTCAACACCGGGACACTACGGCACCGACATTGTAGGCGAAAAAGATGCTTCAATATCGGCAATTTTACCCGGAACAGTATTGTTTGCCGAATGGTCTGTCACAACTGGTTATGTCATTCAAATTCAACACGATTACAATTTAATATCCATATATAAGCACAATGCCGAAATTTTTGTAAAAACCGGCGACAGGGTAAAAGCAGGCGATTTAATAGCCATAATGGGCAACGAAGGCGAATATTCAACCGGCCCACATTTGCATTTTGAGCTTTGGCAGAATGGAATACCACTTAACCCCGAAAATTACATCAATTTTTAAACAAACCTAAGAATGAAAAGACTGGCGATTTTAGGCTCAACAGGGTCAATTGGAAAACAAGCATTAGAAGTAGTTGACGCCAACCCCGATTTGTTCTCGGTCGAAATTCTCACAGCCAACAATAATGCCGAGTTACTTATTAAACAAGCACTTAAATACAAGCCTAGAATTGTAGTTATTGCCAACGAAGAAAAATACGATGTTGTTAGCGAAGCCCTCGACATTAAGGGCATATCGGTTTTTGCAGGTAATCTTGCCTTGCAACAAGTTGTGCAAGATGATAATATTGATATGGTATTGGCTGCAATGGTTGGCTACTCGGGCTTACTACCCGTAATAAATGCAATAAAAGCCAAAAAAGAAATTGCACTTGCCAACAAAGAAACATTGGTTGTTGCAGGCGACATTATTACCCGTTTATGCAACAAATACAATGTAAAAATATACCCGGTCGATTCGGAACATTCTGCTATTTTTCAGTGTTTGGCAGGCGAAACCAACAATCAGGTCGAAAAAATTATTATCACTTGTTCGGGTGGCCCGTTTAGATCTTACTCAAGGCAAATGCTCGAAAATGTTACCAGCAAGCAAGCCCTTGCCCACCCCAACTGGGATATGGGCGCAAAAATCACTATCGATTCGGCAACTCTCATGAACAAAGGCTTTGAAGTAATTGAAGCTAAATGGTTATTCGATCTAAGTCCCGATCAAATCGATGTGGTGGTACATCCACAAAGCATCATCCACTCGATGGTTCAATTTACCGACGGATCGATAAAGGCACAAATGGGACTTCCCGACATGCGTTTGCCAATTCAATATGCATTATGCTACCCCTTGCGGCAAAACAATAATTTTAAACGTTTCAGTTTTACCGACTATCCCGAACTCACATTCTCGGCACCCGACACAAAAAACTTCAGCAACCTTGCCATTGCCTACCATGCATTACGAAAAGGCGGCAATATGGCCTGCACCATTAATGCAGCCAACGAAATTGCCGTGCAAGCCTTTTTAGACGATAAGTTAAAATTCCTTCAAATTTCGGAAGTGATTGAACAATGTACCCAAAAAATCGCTTTTATTGCTCAACCAACAATCGACGATTACATTGAAACCGATTTTGAAGCGCGTAACATAGCTACAGAAATTATTAGAAACATAAAATAACACATAAACATAAATTGATGGATATATTAGTTAAAATTGCCCAATTTGTACTTAGCTTATCGCTACTCATTGTAATTCATGAATTGGGGCATTTCATTTTTGCAAAAGTTTTTAAATGCAGGGTCGAAAAATTTTATCTTTTTTTTAATCCCGGCTTTTCGTTGTTCAAATTTAAGAAAGGTGAAACCGAATACGGAATGGGTTGGTTACCTTTTGGCGGCTACGTAAAAATATCGGGAATGATTGATGAGTCGATGGACAAGGAACAAATGAAACAACCCCCTCAGCCTTACGAGTTCAGGTCGAAAAAAGCATATCAACGCTTATTGATTATGGTTGGTGGGGTACTTATGAATTTTTTGTTGGCATTAATTATTTACATCGGAATTTTGTATGCGTGGGGCGAAGAATATTTACCCAACAGCAATGTTAAATATGGAATTGAAGCCAGCGAAACCGCTCAAGAAATTGGTTTTAAAACCGGCGATAAAATTCTTTCGGTCGATAACCAAAAAATTGAAGACTTCCACGAAATTGTTCCAAGTATTGTTTTAAACAAAGCACAAACCGTTCAGGTTGAACGCAATGGCGAACAAATTGACATTTTCATCAACGATAACGACATTGCCAAAATGCTCAAAGCGAAAAGTCTTATTGGGCTTCGGTTTCCGTTTAAAATGACAGTAGCCGGTTTTGGAAAACAATCGCCTGCTGCCGATGCCGGTTTAGCCATTGGTGATGAAATTATTCAAATAAATCAAAAAACGTTCGAATTTCACGATCAGTTTACCAATGAGCTGCAACAATACAAAGGTCAACAGGTATTGGTAACCGTAAAACGAAACAACGAAACACTTGAATTACCGGTAACACTAAGCCCCGAAGGGATGCTTGGCATTAGCTGGAACAATAATTTTTCGGAGCATTTCGAGTTTGCAACAATCAAATATTCGCTTTTAGAATCCATTCCGGCCGGAATAGCAATGGGATGGAAAACATCGGCCGATTACCTGAAACAGTTCAAACTCATATTTAACCGAACTACAAAAGGGTACGAATCGTTGGGAGGATTTATTACCATTGGCAGTATTTTTCCCGGAATTTGGAATTGGAGGGTATTTTGGAATATGACAGCATTCTTATCCATAATACTCGGTATCATGAACATACTGCCCATACCCGCACTTGATGGCGGCCATGTAATGTTTGTTCTTTACGAAATAATCTCGGGGCGTAAACCCAGCGAAAAATTCCTGGAATACGCTCAATATGTTGGACTTACAATTCTGCTCATTTTAGTTGTATATGCCAACGCCAACGATATTATCCGATACATTATCAAGTAACACATTAAATTGAAGTGTTCAATCTTTATTAAAAACAGTTTATTATATTTGCATTGAATTTAATATTAACACGATATGGAAATTAATATGATTGCAGGTTGGTTTGGCGGACAAGAAATTCTCATCATCCTAATTATAGTTTTAATATTTTTTGGCGGACGAAAAATACCTGAACTAATGAAAGGGCTTGGTAAAGGAATCAAAGAATTCAAAAATGCCAGCAACGAAACCGACAACGACAAAGAAGTCGAACAAGGTGAAAAAAAATAACACTAAAATATTTAACCCCGCTTTTTGGCGGGGTTTTTGTTGTTCGTAGCCCATATAAACATTAATACCTAACATAAATGAAAAATATACTTCGACCAATAGTTATTGTAACAGCAATACTAATGATGTTTGCATGCAGTAATCGCAACCAAACATCGATGATGAAAAATGTAACCGGCAAAGCAGGCGAATTGGTTATTGTTATTTCGCCCGACGACTGGAATGCCCAAGCCGGCACACTTATTAAAGAAACACTGGGACAACCCCAACTGAGCTTACCACAGGACGAACCAATTTTCGACCTGATTAATATACCCCACGAAGCTTTTGGCGAAATATTCAAAACAAGCCGCAACTTACTAATATCGAACATAAAACCTTCGATAAATGAAAGCGGCATAGCTTTTAAACGCGATGTACATGCATATACACAAGCAATAGTTTACATTAATGCGCGCAATCAAAAAGAAATGGCCGAAATATTCGCTCAAAATTCCGATCGAATAGTAGCTTTCTTTATGCGGGCCGAACGCGACAGATTAAGCCTCAACTATTCAAAATACCACGATAAAGCTGTGCTAAACACTGTAAGCGAACGTTTCAACATTAAAGTTAACGTACCTCCTGGCTTTGTTGTAGCCGAAAACAACGAAGATTTTATGTGGTTAAAATTCGAAACTCCTGAAATAAGCCAGGGAATTTTAATATACAGTTATCCTTACACCGACGACAGCACCTTTACTTCAAAATATATGATTGCAAAACGAAACATTGTTTTGCGCGATAATGTACCGGGGCCACTCGAAGGTTCTTACATGTCAACAGAAAACCAACTACCCGTTATTTACAATGTTTTTAAGCGCAATGGCAACCACACTGCCGAAATGAGAGGCCTTTGGACAGTAGTAAACGATTTTATGGGAGGGCCATTCGTGAGCCTGTCGATGCTCGATATGCTTAACAACCGCGTTGTGGTTCTCGACGCTTATGTTTACGCTCCAAGCAAAAACAAGCGAAATCTATTGCGACAAGTTGAAGCAATGATTTATACTTCAGAATTTATCAATCAAGAAGAAATCGACAAGATTAACAAACAGTTCGACTTATAGGCGCTTAAAAACAATCAATTTTTACTTCTGCCTTTCGTTGATGTTTAGCCATGTAAAATCGAAAAAAAAACTTAATTTTGTTGCCTTTGAAAAATACTGTTGAACAAACAACTGTATTAAGGGAAAACCATAAAAAAACCCTGTAAAAATGACACAAAACAAAATAAAAATCGGAATTACACAAGGCGATATTAATGGCATTGGTTATGAAGTAATTATCAAGGCTTTATCCGATTCGCGTATGACAGAGCTTTTCACACCTGTTATTTACGGATCGCCAAAAGTTGCCGCTTACCATAAAAAGGTACTCAATTTCGAAACCTTTCATTTTAACCAGGTACGAAGTGCCTCCGAAGCCGACCACTACAAAGTTAACATTGTAAACTGTTGCGACGACAACGTTCGTGTTGAATTGGGGAAAAGTAGCAGCCACGCCGGCGAAGCAGCTTACCTTGCGCTCGAGCAGGCAATCAACGACCTTAAAAATGGCGAAATCGACGCTTTGGTAACAGCACCTGTAAACAAAGAAAATATTCAATCCGAAGCTTTTAACTTCCCCGGCCATACCGAATATTTAGCACAGCTTTTCGACACCAAAAACCCCTTAATGTTACTCATATCCGACAACTTAAGGGTTGGTGTGGCAACCGGTCATCTTCCATTAAAAGATGTTCCGGCAGCAATTACCAAAGAATTGATTTTATCGAAATTAAAAACATTGCACTACTCATTGGTAAGCGATTTTGCCTGTACCAATCCGCGTATTGCAGTTCTTGGACTTAACCCCCATGCCGGCGACAATGGCGTAATTGGGAACGAAGAAAACGAAGTAATCATACCTGCTATACAATCGGCCAACCAACAAGGCATTACAGCTTTGGGACCATTTGCAGCCGATGGTTTCTTTGGTTCAGGACAATACACCCGCTTCGATGCAATTTTAGCCATGTACCACGATCAAGGCTTGGCACCTTTCAAAGCGCTTACATTCGACAAGGGGGTAAACTACACTGCAGGTTTGCCAATTGTTCGCACATCGCCGGGACATGGTACTGCTTTCGATATTGCCGGCGAGAACCTCGCTTCGGGCGAATCGTTCACCCAAGCCATTTATCAGGCAATCGACATTGTTCGCAACCGTGCCATCTACGACGAAATTAGCAGCAATCCTTTGCCAAAATACGAAATAAATAATAACGGCGAATCAGATCACGTTGACCTTACAAAGGAAACCGACAGCGAATATTAGTTATGATTGAATATCTCAACGGTCAAATAGTTGAGCTAAATCCCGCACATGTTGTTATCGACGTAAACGGGATTGGCTATTTTGTTCATATTTCATTGAATACCTATTCGGCTTTGAGCGGCCACAAAACAACGAGGCTACTCATCCACGAATTAATTAGGGAAGATTTGCATGCTCTTTACGGCTTTCACGATTTCGACGAAAGGGATCTCTTCAGGATGCTGATATCGGTGTCGGGCGTTGGTGCCAATACAGGAATACTCTTCCTTTCGTCGTTGACCGGCAACGAATTGAAACAAGCCATTGTGTCGGGCGATGTAAACAAGCTGAAATCGGTGAAAGGTATCGGGCTCAAAACAGCGCAACGCATTATTGTTGAATTAAAAGACAAACTTGAAAAAACACCGCTAACAGCTAATATTTTTGCTACGCCAAACAATACTGCGCGCGAAGAAGCGTTATCAGCATTAGTGACGCTCGGATTTGTTAAAAAGAGTGCCGAAAAGGTTATTGACAAAATTTTGAGCGAAAACCCAGATCAACCTGTTGAACAAATAATTAAGGTTGCTTTGAAACAAATGTAAAATCCCGGAATACTGTTTTGAAAAAGAATTTTGTCCACATATCGATACTGTTAACAATATTGCTAACAGCACTTAGTTTCGAATTATCTGCCCAGGCCAACAGCCGGGGCACAGCTGTTGATACAATTGGCCCCCTTCAGTATGGGTTCCCCGATGAAGGCGAATTTCAATACCCCGATGAAATTGAGGAAAGCCCTTTGTTCCTGAACCGCCCTACGAACATCCAACGCGATATTCAGTACAACCCTGTAACCGGCGAATACATCATTTACGAGAAAATTGGCGACATGTACTACCGTTTGCCAAAAACAATGAACCTAAAGGAGTATGTGAAATACGATTTCGACCAGTCGGTAAAAGATTACTGGCGATCGCGAAAATCGGTTGAAAGCATACAAACACAACAAGGCGGCCTTATTCCCCAATTGCGAATCGAGAGCGAAGCTTTCTCGAACATTTTTGGCAGCGATGTAATCGACATCAGGCCACAGGGATATATCGAAGTTGCATTTGGTGTTCAATCAACGTTTGTTGATAACGGAAGCATACCCGAACGTTCGCGCAGAAACACCAATTTCGAATTCGACCCGCAAATCAACTTAAGGGTTAACGGGAAAATTGGCGACAAAATGAACCTCGATTTCAACTACAACACCATGGCCACTTTCGATTTCGAGAACAAAATGAACCTCGAATATTCGGGAAAAGAGGACGAAATATTGCGCCGCATCGAAGCCGGTAACGTATCGCTTCCGTTAAACGGATCCCTCATTCAAGGTGGCACCAACTTGTTTGGTATCAAAACCGAAATGCAATTTGGCAAACTCAACGTAACTTCGGTAATTTCACAACACAAAGGCGAGTCGAGGGTTATTGAAACCGAAGGTGGCGCCCAAAAAACAAAATTCGAGATCCAGGCAACCGATTACGATGAAAACCGCCACTTCTTCCTTTCAAAATATTTTCGCGATAATTACAACCAGGCCTTGTCGAACCTGCCTGTGATTATGTCGCAAGCTGTTATCAACAAAATTGAAGTATGGGTAACCAATAAAAAACAAGACTTTAACTCGGCCCGCGATATTGTTGCTTTTGTCGATTTGGGCGAAACCGATCAAAATATCACCAATCAAGTACCCGATTTTATGGGATATGGCAACCCCTACCCCTCGAACAGTGCCAACGGAATGTACACTGTACTTGACCAAAATTATTCGGGCATCAGGATTTCGAGCCAAATAAATAATACCCTAAAACCACTAGAAAGTTACAATTTCAACATGGGTACCGACTGGGAAAAAATTGACCAGGCAAGACGACTCAACGAAAACGAATTTACGGTAAACAAACAGCTTGGTTTTATCTCATTGAACACTTCGCTAAATAACGACGAAATATTGGCCGTAGCATTCGAATACACCATAGGCGGGCAAGTATATCAAGTAGGCGAATTTTCTCAAAACAATATCGAAGAAGGTGGAACACTTATTCTAAAATTATTAAAAGGCTCGAACCTTTCGCCCAACCAACCCACTTGGGACCTCATGATGAAAAACGTTTACAACCTGGGAGCTTACGACCTTACCCAAAGCGATTTCGATTTTCAGGTAGTTTACTTCAACGATTCGACCAATACTTACATAACCAATTTGCCCGAAGGAGAATTGAAGGATACCATTTTGCTACGTTTAATGAACCTCGACAATACCAACTCGCAAGGCGATTATGCTAAAAATGGCGATGGTATGTTCGATTTTATCGAAGGGGTAACCGTTTACCGCAAAAACGGGCGTATCATTTTCCCTGTGCTCGAACCTTTTGGAGCCAATATTGCCAACAACCTAAGCAGCTCCGATTTACAAAAGAAATATGCCTTTACCGAGCTCTATAAGCAATCGAAAACCGATGCCGAGCAACTGTTCCAAAAAAACAAATTTTACATGGTAGGCTCGTACAAAGGCGGTTCGGGTTCCGAAATAATGCTCAACGCCTTTAACCTGGCACCTGGATCGGTTAAAGTTACGGCAGGCGGTATCACCTTGGTCGAGAACCAGGACTACACCGTTGATTATGCCATGGGGCGTGTAAAAATCATAAACGAAGGTTATGCCGAATCGGGTACTCCAATACAAGTTTCAACCGAAAGCCAGGAACTTATTGCCACACAACGAAAAACTATGCTGGGATCATACGCCAGCTACGCTTTTTCGGATAAGCTGAATATTGGCGGTACATTTTTATTCATGAACGAACGCCCAATAGCCAATAAGGTTGAAATGAGCAATGCACCTGTTAGCAACCTTATGCTTGGCCTCGACTTTCAGTTTCGTGAACGCTCACAATTGCTTACCGATTTTGTGAACCTATGGCCTTTTTACAATTCCGATGTTGAATCGAGCATTTCGGTTGAAGGCGAAGTGGCCAAATTGGTCACAGGAAAATCGAAATCAACAGGCAATCAAATATATATCGACGATTTTGAGGGTGCCGAAACATCGTACATGCTCACCAATCCTTATGGTTGGTACTTGTCGTCGGTGCCTCAAAAGCAAGATCGTTTTCGCGAGTCGAATTACAGCAACGAACTCATTTCGGGTTTCAACCGCGCAAACCTTTCGTGGTATTTTATCGACAGGTTATTTAACGAGACCACTCAAAATGCTATGCCCAAATACATGAAAGCAGATTTCGATATGCGTTCAAACCATTACTCGAGATTAGTTTTTGTAAATGAAATTTATCCCGGCAAGCAACTTCCCATTACAAGTTCGCCTTATTTAACTACACTCGATTTATCGTTCTACCCACGAGAAAAAGGACCTTACAACTTCGATAGTTCACCTACCAGCTATTCGGCAGGTGTTGACGTAAACAACCAGCTCAACAACCCCGAAAGCCGTTGGGGCGGTATGATGCGCGATATCAAAACGCCCAACTTTGAAACTGCCAATGTTGAGTTTATCGAATTTTGGTTGCTCGATCCCTTTATTTACGACCAGGGAACTCACCAAGGTGGTGATTTGTATTTCAACCTTGGTAACATTTCGGAGGATATTTTGCTCGACTCGCGCAAATCATTTGAGAATGGGCTTCCAACCGACGAAAGCACCGATTTTATTGAATACTCTGCCTGGGGTAAGGTATCCACAAAAACACAATTTGGTGCCAGCTTCGATAATAATTCAGAGAACCGCATATTACAAGATGTTGGGCTTGATGGGCTCAGCAACGACGAAGAAGCTGAATATTTTGCCGATTACCTCGAAAAGATGCGACAAATACTATCGCCCGATGTTTACGAACGTTTAGCAGCCGACCCTGCCAACGACGATTTCAGATATTACCGCAGCACTCAATTCGACGAAGAAGAAGCATCGGTATTTGAACGTTACAAACGTTACAACAACCCCGATAAAAACTCACCCACATCGGAACTTTATTCTGAACAATATTCAACATTGGGACGTGAAGAACCCGATATTGAAGACATCAACAACGACAACACCTTAAACGAAAATGAATCATATTTTCAATATAGAGTTAGTATCAGGCCCGAAGATTTTGAAGTAGGAAAAAACTTCATTGTTGATAAAATTGTTGCATCGCCAAAGCTTGCCAATGGAGAATCGGAGCCCGTAACATGGTACCAATTTAAGATTCCAATTACCGACTCGCTCAATTACGAAAGATTTGGCGACATCAGCGATTTCAAATCAATTCGATTTGTAAGGATGTTCCTTACCGATTTTTCCGATTCAATTTTACTACGATTTGGAAGTTTAAACCTGGTTCGTTCCGACTGGAGAAAGGAAAAATATGCAATACTTGAGCCCGGCAGTTCCGAATCGGCCAATGCAAAATTCGACGTAACCACCATTAACATTGAAGAAAACAGCAGTCGTACACCTATCAATTACGTTCTGCCTCCCGATATTACCCGCGAATACGATCCTTCGAACCCTACCCTTATTGAGATGAACGAGCAAGCCATGCTGCTTAAAGTAACCGACATTGAACCGGGCGATTCGAAAGCCATTTACAAAAATATTGGCACCGATTTAAGGCAATACAAAACACTCAAAATGAATGTACATGCCGAAGCCATTGAAAACATGCCGCTTAACGATTACGAACTTTCGGTATTTGTACGGTTGGGAACCGATCGCGATAACTATTACGAATACGAAATACCCTTAAAACTAACACCTGTTCCTCCAACCCGCTATAATAACGATAGCAACGACGACCGTAAAATTGTTTGGCCCAAAGAAAACATGCTCAACGTTAGGCTCGACAAGTTGGCAGAAGTAAAAATGAACCGCGATGCCGAAATCAGAAAAGCAGGTTCCACAATTAGCCGTAGCAGTATTTACGAAGAAATCGATAACGAATCGGAAGACAACAACAACATTATACGAGTAAAAGGTAACCCAAGTATCGGGCAGGTAGATATTGTACACATTGGCGTTCGTAACCCCAAAGCCAATAATATAGGGCCTCGCTCGGTTGAGGTATGGGTAAACGAATTGCGTGTTAGCGATATCGACTCGCGAGGCGGTTGGGCATCGAGTGGCCGCATGTCGGTACGTTTGGCCGATTTGGGAAGCATCTCGGTTTCGGGCCGAACCCAATCGGTTGGTTGGGGAAGCATTTCGCAATCGGCAGCCGAACGCAGCATCGAAAACAAATACCAAGTTGATTTGGCTGCCACTGCCGAATTGGGAAAACTTTTACCCGAGAAAATCGGGTTGCGTATGCCTTTCTTCTACAGCTATTCGCAAAGTGTTGCACGCCCCGAATACAATCCCTTAAGCAACGACATCAAACTCAACGATGCACTCGACTTAATTGAAAGCCCCGAAGAAAGAGATGCCCTTCTCGAAAGCGCGCAGGATGTTGTAACCCGTAAGAGTTTAAATTTGAATAACATTTCAATTGAACCACAACGAAAGAAAACCGATCGGAAGCCCCTGCCAACCGATATTGAAAACTTCTCGCTATCGTATTCAAAAAGTGAGCAAAATGCCCACAATATCGACATTACAAAATATTTACAGCGCACCGAAAAAGGCATGTTCAACTACAACTACAACATGCGCAGCGAACCCATAACACCGTTAAAAAACATTGGATTCCTCAAACCCAAATCGTTGAGTTTAATTCGCGATTTCAATTTTAACCTTCTGCCCGAACTCATTTCGTTCAGAACCGATCTTACCCGCAATTACAACGAACGGCAAGCGCGCGATAATTCGGGTTTCAACATTGAATTGCCAACTACGGTACAGAAAGACTTTTTATGGAACCGATATTTCGACTTCAAATACAATCTTACACGGGCATTAAGTATCGATTTTACCAACCGTAGCATAGCCCGTATCGACGAACTCGACGGAGTAATGGACAAAGAGCTTTTCCCCGATGAGTACCAACAAATGATGGCCGAAATTTACAAGAACCTTGCAGCTTTTGGCCGTCCGGTGGATTACGAGCATACTTTTACCGTGAACTACAGGGTACCTATAAACAAATTACCCTTGCTCGACTGGACATCGGCAACAGCTAACTATGTTGGTGGGTACGACTGGACAGCAGGCCCTTTAATGAAATCGAACGATTTTGAAGTTGGCAACACGGTAAACAACACCATGAATGCGAGGTTAAACGGTCAACTCAACTTCCTAACCTTATACAACAAAGTACCATATTTTAAAGACATCAACTCGAGGTTCCAATCTCAGCAACGTTCTTACGGATCGCGATCGCGCGAACAGCAAACAACAAAACAAAACAAAAACAGCGACGAACCCAAACGCACCAAAAGCGTAAAATACACCGAAAAGAAAGCCGTGTTCAGGCCCGATGTACCCAAATCGATTTTCCACCGCCTTGGCACGCTCGACGTAGAGGTAGAAGTATTGAACGAAAAAGGCGAAGTTGTAGAAGGCGAAACAACAGTTGTTGACATTAACCGCGTGAATTTCACAAGCAAAACAGCAATACGCGAAGCAACAATTAACGTAAAAGGCACCAAGGAAATTACCGAAATGTTTGCTGAAAAAGCACTTGCCTATACTACCCGTTTCTTATTAGGAATACGTTCGGCAAGGGTAACCTATTCGAAAACAGGCGCAACTGTGCTTCCCGGCTTCAAACCAAACCCTTACTTATTTGGTATACGCAACGACGAAACAACCAACAACATGCTGGCTCCCGGCATACCATTCCTATTGGGCTGGCAAGATCCCGATTATGCCCTAACAGCTGCTAAAAATGGCTGGATTTCGGCTGACAATACCATCACCAAACAATACCTTTTGCAAAGCAGCGAAACATGGAATTTTGCCGTACAGCTCGAACCAATACCTAATATAAAAATCGACTTTACCGGAAACTGGCGCGACTCTAAAAACAATAGCAGTTTTATATCGTACAACGAAACCGACAAACTGCATGAATTACAAAGTGGCAAAGAAACCGGCAATTTCGACATGTCGATTTTAACCTTGCGAACAGCTTTCAGGGATAGGGTACGCAACGACGAGAAACGCTCATCGACCTTCGACGAATTCCGTTATGAAAACGTTCAAATAATTGCTTCGAGATTAAATGCCCAACGTGGTTGGGTCGAAGGTGAAGGTTATTCGCTCAGACCTGGCGAGAACGTAAATGGCGTTTCCGAAAAATCGACCGACGTAATCATCCCTGCACTTTTGGCAACCTACACCGGCATCGATGCCAACAAAATACCGTTAACCGCACGCCCCGGCCTGGCTTGGATAAGGCCCAACTGGCGACTTAATTTCAACGGCAACCCGCAGCGAATCGAATGGATGAAAGACTACGTTCATTCACTTAATTTTAGCCACAGTTATAAATCGACATACAGCATTGGTAACTTTGAAACAAATTTATTTTATCAACCAAGCGAAGATGGATTCAGTTGGATACGCGAAGGCGACATATTTGTACCACAACTCTCCATAACTTCGGTTAACATACAAGAAGCATTCAGCCCGCTCATTAATGTTGATATTGGTTTCCACAATGATTTGAGCGCTCGTTTCGACATTAAGAAAACCCGCAACCTGAATTTCGACTTTGCTTCGAACCAGCTCAATGAAATGAACAAAAACGAATTCAGTGTTGGTGTTGGCTACCGCTTATCGGGGCTCGATATGATTTTGAAAACCCGTAACAACCGCGAAGAAATATCGAACGATGTAAACATGAGGCTCGACATTAGCAATACCAACTACAAAAATGTTTTGCGAAAGATGGATGTACCAGATGGTGAGCTCAACGGCGGAACAAGGGTATTATCGGCCGATTTCCAAGCCGACTACATGTTCAGCGATAAACTGACCATTAAACTTTACTATCAGTACAACCTTACCGTACCACACGATGTAATAAATGGTTCGCCCCGTTCGAATACCCGTTTTGGCCTAAGCTTCAATGTAAGTATCATGTAAAATGTATTATTTTGATTATATTCGTTAAGCAATACTTACTTTTTGCAAAAAAAATCGATATATTTTCACTTTTGCATTATGAAAATTGCAAAAAACGTTGCAAATTGCAGCCGCTTATTAAAAAATAGATAAAAAGAATGAAACTGACAATTCCTGACGGTTATAAACCATACCTAAATCCGGTGCAAACCGAAAAAGCCATTAAATTGGTTAAAGATTTTTTTCAGACCAACCTTTCGGCCGAGCTGAAACTAAGAAGGGTTACCGCACCTTTGTTTGTAATGAGGGGAACAGGCATTAACGACGACCTGAATGGTACCGAAAGGGCTGTAAATTTTCCTATTAAAGAAATGAACGATCAGGTAGCCGAAGTGGTACACTCGTTGGCCAAATGGAAACGGATGACACTTGGAAAACTGAACATTCAACCGGGTTACGGAATTTATACCGATATGAACGCCATACGTGCCGACGAGGAATTAACCAATATCCACTCGTTATACGTTGACCAATGGGATTGGGAAATAAGCATTACAAAAAGCGATCGTACACTCGATTTTTTAAAGAGTGTTGTTGAACGAATTTTTGGGGTTTTAAAACGTACCGAATTTCAAATTTTTGAAGAATATCCCGAGATGATACCGCAATTGCCCGAAAAAATTACATTTATTCACTCGGAAGAATTGCTAGCCGAATATCCTAACCTTGGCCCTTTTGAGCGCGAAACCGAGGCAGCAAAAAAACATGGTGCAATTTTCGTGATAGGCATTGGCGGCAAGCTTGCCAATGGCGAAAAACACGATGGCCGTGCTCCCGACTACGACGATTGGACTACCGGAACCCAAAACGGCTTTAAAGGTCTCAACGGCGATATATTAATTTGGAATCCTGTTTTAGAACGTGTTTTCGAAATATCATCCATGGGAATCAGGGTTGACAAAACAGCCTTGCTCAAACAACTCGAACTTGAAAATGCCAATGAACGTAAAGAGCTGCTTTTCCACAAAATGCTGTTAAACGACCAGCTTCCTCTTTCGATTGGCGGCGGTATCGGACAATCGCGTTTATGCATGTACTTTTTGCGCAAAGCACACATTGGCGAAGTTCAGGCTTCGATTTGGCCCGATGAAATGATCAAGCAATGCGAAGAAAACAACATCTTTTTAATGTAGTTCTCTTTCGTTCAACTTTTACAACTGGTAATTGTTTCAGTTTGGTTTAATAGCCAATAAATTTATGCAAATAGAAAAAAGCGTTCGCGCTGTTGAGCGTTTATATGCTCAAACCGATAAGGTTACTTCAAATTTTATTAAACAATCGGGCATACAATGCCCTAGTGGTTGCACAAAATGTTGCCATGGACAAAAAGTATCGGCAACACCATTGGAATTTTTGCCTTATGCATATTCGCTTTACAAACAAGGACTTCTTGAAGACCGTTATTGGGAGCTGAAAACTAAACCACAATCAACCTGCATTTTGGTTGAAGGAGATGAAGATGAAACCAATGGCAAATGCTCTGAATATCCTTATCGGGGATTAATTTGCCGTTTGTTCGGAAATGCTGCAATGACCAACAAAGATGGAAAAAAAATACTGAGTTCGTGCTCGATAATTAAAGCACAGACAGCATTCAAACCCGATTTCGACACCATACTTCAAAAATCGGCACCAGTTGTTTCTGAATTCTATATGCAACTTAGAGCAATCGACAACGAATATGGTTCAATGCATTTCCCAATAAATCAAGCCATTCTTAAATCAATGGAAATGGTGTATAACAGCACGCGCCGAAAACGTAAACGTTCAATCTAAAAAATCGACACAACTCATGCGCTAAAACAAATTATTTGATTAACTTGAGTTAGTTCAAATAATTAGGGTATGAAACAGGTAATAAAAACATTTTTATTTGTTATTTATATTGCACTTATAAACCAATCGTGCATTTTCGAAAACAACAACGACATAACCAACATTCTTACTTCTCAAGAGTGGGTAATTCAAAATCTTCGTCTATCGGGTATCGAAAACTCCCCTATTGAAAACGAATCATATCAGCTGTTTCAGATTAACGAATCGGCTGTTAAATATTCTTTCAAAAAAGACGGAAGCTACATTTGCACATCGATAATCGACAACCAAACGGTTGACAGCGGCACATGGAGTTACAACAATACAAGCAAACAAGTTTTTTTTGGAACCGACACATTTACAATTATCACCAACAAAATTGAACTGCTCGAACTGGAGATGACCCAATATTACAGCAACGAGTTTTTGTACAACTACAATGACCATGAAGAGTATTACGGCAATTTAATTATAGTAGTTTTAGTGCCATACACTGCCGATTACCTGATTGCCATTGAAGGAACATTTTACGATCAACGCGATGGTTATACCTATAAAACGGTACAAATTGGCAATCAAATATGGTTGGCCGAAAACCTAAGGTACAATTATGGAAAAGGAACAGCCATGTATTCCGACTGGTGGCATCCTGACTCATTGTCAAATTTCGAAAAATTTGGCTATTTATATAATTACGAAGCCGCATCAAAAGCATGCCCTACCGGATGGCGGCTGCCCACCCAGAACGATTGGTTCGAATTAATTGACAATATTGGAAACGAACAAAGACAAAACAACGTAAACTGGACATTTTACTGGGAAAATATTGGAGAAAAACTGAAAGCAACCAGTGGTTGGGAATACGACCGAGCTGTTGACGAAAACGGGAACCAATACACGAAAATCCAAAATGGCAATAACCTGGCAAAATTTTATGCATTACCAGCTGGCATCGGAACTATCTCAACATCAACGCAAAAACCAAATTTTGGGAACCTTTACATGACAGCTTTCTTTAGAGCCGACACAACCAAAGCAGAATACAATATTCCGTATGGATTTGAACTAAGACTTGATGAAGGAGAACAACATAAACGATTATGGCAAATTAGCCAAGGCACTTGGCACTATACCAGTGTAAGATGTGTAAAAAACATCAACTAATTTACATCAAAAAGGAGGAAATTATAGGACAAATTAAAAAATTAAAACTATACATATTCCTGATTGCAAGCATATTGGGAGGTATGTTTTTACACCAATGCATTTCATTTGGTGTCGATCCATATGGTTTTACTGAAGCTGACTATTTAGCAGAAGCAGAAGTGACATCGTTGGAAGAAAAATTAATTGAAACCAAAAGCGGAGCTTCAATTTATATCCCTGAGAATGCTGTACCACCAACTTCAGAGGGAGAAGCAGGAGCTTTAACTTTCACAATTGAAAAAGGAACACCAACAGAAATGCCTTCGATAGGAAATGAAGAAACTGCAAGTGCGGTAGTTTACAAATTTGGACCAAGTGAAATAGTATTTGCTCAACCTGTTGAAATTTGTATGCCATTACTAGAAAAACCCGATGAAGATGTTGACTTAGTAATATACCGGATTAACCCCGATACGGGTGAAGCCGAAATGTACCCGGCTTTTTACGATAGTACAAATAACAAGGTAAGTACATTTACGCAAGAATTCTCATTCTATTTTTATGCAATGCGTCGAATGCAAGCACAACAAAGAATGAGCTACGGTGATGGAG
>DAOSWJ010000031.1:0-18046 GCA_035380005.1 Prolixibacteraceae bacterium
AGTAAAAAAAAAACGATATGATGCAAATATTTTTGAAAAAAAATACTTTTTGTTTCATTGGTGCCCGGTAAAACTTATAGCTATTGTGGCTTAAGTCCCTCTCAATAGGAACTTCTTATAATAAGCTTAGCTCCATACCAGCTTAACGAACAATAATCAGCTTTGAAATATAGCTGGCTTTGGCTGTTGTTAAATGTAAAAAATATGTGCCCGACAGTAAATTTCCAGTTTCGACAATTAACTCGTTATTGTTGTTTTGTGAATTTACAGATTGCAATTTCAGCACCTGCCCCAATGCATTCATTATGTGTAACTTCGATCCTGAAACCTCATCCGTATCGGGCAGTTTTATCGAAAAATAATTTTGGGCCGGATTGGGGTAAACCTCGAGTTGACCACTTAACGAGTTAATTTTCAACCGGGTTACATCCATCAACTGATACAACTCGCTCAAACTAAGTACATAATTAAATAATTTCACATCATCGATTGATGCACGTGCAAAAGTATTATCAACAGGCCTGTGGGCAAAATACAAATTACCATTTTGCGATACATCGGTGCTTTGATCATCGGCTGTAGCCAACAAAACACCATTGGCGTAAAGCGAAAGCATATTTTCATTTTTATTCCTGATGGCAATTACATAAACCCAGTTACCATTAATAAATTCGGCAACCGGAGCCTCAAGCATTGCCGTTTTTGTTCCGTCGTTTACTTGAAAAACCATGCGGTTTTCGGCCGGAACACTAAACACCTCCCAACTTTTGGGTAAGTTGCCAGCTTTAACCTGGTCGGCTGTAATTCCTTTAAATATATATGGCTGAGGTTTCGATTCGTTAATGATGTTTGCATCTGCTCGTAACCAAAAAGCAAGTGTAAAACCATCGTTTTCAAAATCGAACTCATAACTGTGGGGTATTTCGATGTACTGCGAACTTCCGTCAAATTTTATGGCCCGACCAACAGGAGCATTTGCAAGTGAAGCATTGTATCCTACATTAACGGCAGTACCATGGTTTTCGAAAACCGAACTATCGAGTAAACTCGAATAACTATCGAGACTCCAATGACCTACCATTTGTGAAGCCAATTTCTCCCTAACAGTAAAAGTCCAAACTTTGTTATTGTTGGTTTTACCATTTTGGTTAACAGCCTCAACGCGCCAAAAATAAGTTCTGCCTGGCAACATTTCGGGTTGAAAATTATTTGTACTTTGATTACCTACAAAAGCCGGTGGCGTTGTTTCGCCAAAATACACATCGTACGTATCGGCTCCCATTGGCTCGCTCCATGCAAGCCCTACCAAAGTACTTACATTGTTTGAATTGTTTGCAGGATAGGGATTTACAACAGCTTGCGGCAAACTGCTGTTTGAAAAAGTTGTTGCCGAAGCTGTATTTGAATACACTGAGCTATCGGTCTCCGAAAATGCCACAATACGATAAGTATAAGTTGTTTGTTCATTCAATAACGAATCGGTAAAAATTGTTGTGTTAGCAGGTAAAACAGCAATTGTTTCGAATGCATCACTTACCTTTCGTTCAACATAAAACCCGGTTTCGTTAACGGCATTATCAATCCAAGTAAGTTGAACTTGGGTAATATTGGTGAGTTCGGCATTTAAATTTGTAACCGGCCTAACAAAACCGGTAGCAGGGCCTATGTTGTTTAAGTAGTATTCAAGATTGGTATAGCCTTCGCCCAACATATCGGCATTACGGTCGTCGGCATTGTTTGGATCGAGATTGTTGGCCAACTCCCACAAATCGGGCATTCCGTCGGAATCGGAATCGGCAGGTGATGGAGCCGAAAAGAGCTCAGGCCATCCGCCTACATCGGCAGGAGAATCGATAATACCAGTTCCCACACCTTTGTATGCACCACCAAAGGTAGCTGTTCCTGTTCTTGTTTCTTCAATTACCCTCAACTCGTGCACATCGAGCCCCGGAATACGCACCCCGGCATTGTCCAGAACAAATTCGTAGGCATCGCTTGCTGTAAGGGTTTCGCTAATTACATGTTCAAAAGGCTCAACAGAACGAATGGTTTCTTTGTCGGCAGCCGAAACACTTTGAACGCCCAAAGCCCAGTTATCGGCCAGTACTTCGGGTTTGTTAAACACTTCGTTTCCTTCGACATGAAACCGGCTGTAACCGAATGTAGCATTTTTCGAAGGTTCAACAACACGATATGCAACTTGGCCCGAGTTAGTTGCCGGCCCTGGCTTGTAAAAATTGTTCACCACATTAATGGTTGCTTTGGTTCCCCAATCTTCGTTTGGGTCGCCACCATAAACATTGTTGAAACCCCAGTTGTAAATTACATTGTTCCTGAAATCGGTATTGTCGTCGATAACGGGCAAATACCTTGCTCCGTTAAAACGAGGCGTGCGGCTGGTGTGATGCGCAATTAGGTTACGTAAGAAACTTGCATTTTTGCCGCCCCAAATACCACCGTAACCATGATCGCCTTTAGTATGAATTGAACGGTAAAGGCTTTCGGCCACAATGCAGTTTTGAAGGGTGAAATTTTCGTTCCTGTAAAACGAAGCTACCTCATCGACCCCCCAACTCATTGTGCAATGATCGATGATGATGTTCTTCTGTTCGGTTCCTTTAAAAGCATCATCCTCAACCGAATCGCCCATACGAAACCTGATGTAACGAATAATCACGTTATTGGCCCTGATATCGACAGGACGGCCTTTAATGGTAATACCATCGCCGGGAGCAGTTTGCCCTGCAATGGTAATGTTATCGTTTCGGATACGAAGCGTTGACTTCAACTCAATGGTACCCGAAACCTTAAAAATAACCGTTCGTGCCCCCGAAGCCTCACAAGCAGCACGCAAGCTGCCCTCCCCTTTATCGTTAAGGTTGGTAACAAACATTACATTTCCACCACGGCCACCTGTTGTATAACGCCCCCATCCATCGGCACCCGGAAAAGCAAGCACCTGCTCGTTAGTTGTTTGTAAAAAAGAAACGGATTCGCCTTTTGAAAAACTGCCTTCGGAACTACTCCCTGCAACAGCAAAAAGTGCATTGGCTTGGCTGCACAAAAAAACATACAAACCTAAAATCGCCAAAAATTTACGCAATACTTTTGCATTTTGAAGCGAACAATAACTTACTAATAACTTCATAATTAATTTGGTATAAACAAAATTGGAATCCGTTTCTAATCTCAATTATTTTTTTAGCAGCTCATCGGCACTGTTAATAGCTACATTGTTTACAAATACATTGCTAAAGGTGAATTGGTCGTAATCTTCGAGAATACTTGCATTTGTAACACCGTTAAAGCTACAATCTTCGAGCACAAAGCCGGTAATGGGCGAACGCTCGTATCCTTTTAAATAAAGAGCATACTTGCTTTTGTTCGATTTGATGTTTTGCAAATAAACGTTCCGAACAATTGGCGTATGTACGCCAGCATCGCCTTCTTCGTAATAGAAATTGACCCTTACAATGGCTTCGCGAACCTGACCAACTTCGATATTCCGCAAAAAGATATTTTCGATGGTTCCGCCGCGTACCGAGTTAGTTTTAATACGCAACACCCGGTCGAGATTAGGACTGTCCATAATCAGGTTTTCGGCAAAAACGTACTTACAACCACCCGAAATTTCGCTACCCATCACTACGCCTCCATGTCCGTCGCGCATTTCGCAACCCTGAATAACAATATTTTCGGCCGGAACAGCAATGCGATGTCCATCGGCACCACGACCCGATTTTATGGCAATGCAATCGTCGCCGGTGTTAAACTGGCAATTTTTAATATGTACATTTTTACACGATTCGGGATTACAACCATCGTTGTTGGGCCCATGCGAATTAACGATAACATTCGAGATGGTAACATTTTCGGAAAGTACAGGATGAATTACCCACATGGGCGAGTTAATAATTGTAAAACCATCTATTAGTACATTTTTACAAAGGTAAGGCTGTACAAAATTTGGACGTAGGTATTGCCCCTCGCCAAAAATTCGTTCGCTGACGTGTACGCCATCTTCGGCCATTTTGCGTAAAGTGGCCACTGCTGCCAATTGATTTTCGGCAGGTGTCTCCCAAGTTTGTCGGCTCCACGGCCCCTTCCAAGGCCACCAATTGTCTTTATCGGCATTCCCGTCTAAAGTTCCTTTACCTGTAATGCCTATATTTTCCTGTTCGAAAGCATAAATCAGCGGCGAATAATTCATTACTTCATTTCCTTCGAAACGGGTATAAACCAATGGCAGGTAATCGCCAGGGTTACGGCTAAAAAGCAATGTTGCCCCTTCGGCAATGTGCAGGTTTACATTCGATTTTAAATGCACAGCACCTGTTAAAAAAACACCTTGCGGAACCAACACAACACCACCGCCGGCTTTATTGCACTCAACAATGGCATTATTAATTGTCTCTGTATTAAGGGTTATACCATCGGCAACTGCACCAAAATCAACAACATTGAATGTATCGGTTTTGAATACCGGTATTTGTATTTGGGCAAGTATTTCGTCAACCTTTTCCCACGATTTATCAATACCCGGTTTTGCCGGATTACATGCAAATAAAATGCTGCTTAAAGCCAACAGTGTAAATATTTTCTCTGTCAGCACAATTGTTTTTCTGAAGTTCATAGGTTATTTTACAATAAGTTTTGTGGCGGTATTGCCGTTAATCATTAGGTACAATCCCGGTTTGTATTCACTTAAATCGATAGCATTGTGTAGTTTTTCAAAATGGTACTGTTGAACTTTAGTACCGGCCAGCGAATACACATCAACCGTAGTGGGTTTGTTTACAACAACAGTGGCCTTACCCACAGCTGGGTTTGGGTAAACCGATATGTTATTTACTTCAACATTTTTTACACTATTGGTATAATCGGGATCCCAACGTGGATCGCCAATTACTTTTCCTTCGAGGCTGGCTTCACGCAAGGGTGAGTCTTCGGGCAAAGAAAAATTACCATTTGCCGGGTCGGCAAAGCCCGGATCGAGATCGAGGTTGTACTGATTTTGCGACCAGCTAATATCGGCATAACCTCCCTGAAATAGCTCGCTGTTGTCGAGCACCAAAAAATTAGGAGCAATGTTATTGGCAATCATACGGGTAGCTGTTGTTCCCTCGTAATTAAAACGCCAGCCCAGAATATCGAAATCTTCTTCGAGGCCAATATCGTTGGTTTTGCCAATTATGTTATGCTGCATGGTGAAATTTAGCCCTGTAGCCAATTTAAAATCGAACTGATAACGGCTGTTGGTACCACCTCCAATGTTGTAAAATGTACAATTTTCGACCAAAACAGTTTTTGGATACTCGGCCGGAGTATTTTCACTCTGGATAATGCCCACCTGCACATCATACAAAGTTGAATTTTTCAAAGTGAAACTGTTCATGCGCAAGTTACTCTGAAGCCTGAAAACACCATAACTACTTCCGTTCCTGATATCGTGTATGATACAATTATCTACAACTATTTCATTTACATCGTGCTCGGCACGGTCGCCACGAATTACTGCGCGGTGAAGGTTTCGGATGTTACAACCCTTAATGGTCAATTTTCCGAGCGATACCAAATCGGTAGTCATGTTCACAAAATAACTTCCAACCAGCTCTTCGCCCTCAGCAGTTGGGTCTTCGGCCAGGGTTTCGGCATCGACAGGAAGCCCCGAAATCTCAAGATTTTCGAAGGTAAGCTCACCAATCTCGCCCGAAATATCGATGGCTCGAATGTAAATAAGCGGTTTGTTGGTAAAACGTTCACCCTTTATTGTTAACGATTTGCCTTCGATAAGAATATTCGCATTTTCCTGGGTAAGTGTATCAAAATTAGCTTTGTGCACTCCAGGTTTTACAACAATAATATCGCCGCTCGAGGCATTTGCAATTGCAGCAATCAGGTCGTCGCCCGGGTTAACGCTTATTTCGGTTTGAGCAAGAAGCCCCATGCTCAATACCAAAAACATGCTAAGTGTTGTGTAAAATTTTCGTTTCATAACGTATTTATTTTAAGTTGTTTAATTGTGTATAGTTGCTAATATCCATAATCGTTTTTCAAATTTGGATTTTGATCAACAATTGATTGGTGAATGGGCAACAACTCTTTACGGTTGGCCTCGAAATGCATGGCAATTGAGCCAATAAATTCATCGTTAATTGCCACTCGCCAATCGGAAGCAAAAGGCCACTCGTTAATATCGCGATCGGCAACAGTGGTTGAATCAACATTGAAGTTGAAATTGTAAAACTCAAGGTCGCCATTGCTTCTATTGCGCCACATAATGCGTTCGGGCAATGTTTCGTAGGGTGATTGTGCAAGACTCATTTTTTGAAGTTCGACCCTCATCTGGTTAAGCTTGTCGCCCAACAAATTCCATCGTATTAAATCGAACTTGCGAATGCTTTCGCCACCAAATTCCCATGCCCGTTCTTTAACCAATTCGTTAAAAAATTCGTCCTTCGAACTTGGTATTTGTGGCATTTTATCTTCATTGCCTGCAAAAGCCCTGGCCCTAACCTGCCTGAATGCTTCAATGGCTTGGGCCGAAGGTCCGTTATTGATTTCGTTATCGGCCTCGGCAAACATGAGCAAAACATCGGAATAGCGAATTATTGGCCAGTTAACACCGGTGTATTTATTGGCGCCCGGATAAACCGGGTTGAACCATTCGCGCCGCCATTTGGCAATGTAGAGGTTACGTGCGTTCGATAAAATTTGATGATCGGCTGGTTGTCCTTCGTAAACTCCCGATGGCGTGGCCGAACCAACACGGTACAAAGCAATGGTAACATCGCGTCGTGTATCGTTAGGGTTAAATGAGTAATAATAAGCAGGGTTGGCCAGCACATTACCAATTGCACGGCCAAACGATGAACCATCGTCGGAAGCATTGCCAATAAAGTAGCCCACTTCGGAGCTTTCGCCTATGCCGTGGCCAACTTCCCAAATACTTTCACCGTATTTGGTGTCTATTTGATAACGGCAGTGGGTTTTAAATACATCTTCGAACGATGGGTTTAATGCATGTTCGCCACTTTCGATCACATCGCGGGCTGCATCGCGGGCAATGGTGTAATATTGCTGATGGTTGTTGCCCCGCTGCATTCCACCTGTAGCCCTTAACGAATAACCGCCACGGGCAAGAGCAATTCGCGCCAACAAACCTTTTACGGCACCTTTGTTTATTCGTTCATCGGCTTGCAATTCGCTTCGCCAGGGAACCAAATCGGCTGCTTGCTGCAAATCGGTAATTATGTTGTCGTAAATCACATCGCGATCGGTTTTAGGCAGGTTAAAATCGCTTTCATCTTTTGCCGATTCGGCACGGTAAGGCACATCGCCCCAATAACGGATCAGTTCAGAATAAAAAAATGCACGCAAGGTTAAAGCTTCGCCCAGCATACGGTCCATTGCTTTTATGGCTTCAGCATCGTTTGAATTGTAAACCGGGCTGGCAGGAATATTTTCAATACAAATATTACAGCGCTCAATGGCCTTGTAAAAGTTATTAAAGGGCAACTCGAGTTCGAGGTTACCGGGCGTGGCAATGTATTTAGCGATACCACGACGCTCGTTATCAGGTTCCAGACCACTTATAAACTCAATATCGGTGTCGAGCCCATAATACATATTTACCCTTTTTGAGTAGCCTTCGTCGCGGGTCATTAATTGATAAATGCCCAACACAGCTTTTTCGGTGTAATCAACGGTGCTGAAAACATTTTCGGGAGTGAACACCGAAACGGGATCGTCTTCGAAATATTTTTCGCAAGCGTTAAGCCCCGAAAGCACTAAAAAAGCCACCAGGGTAAGTTTTATTGTCGATTTTGAAAACTTTATCATATTGCTTCGTTTTAAAAAGTAATGTTGGCACCAAACAAATACATACGGCTACGCGGGTAAGCCGAATAATCGACCCCGGGAGTGAGCGGAGTGCTGCGACGGGTGTCCACTTCGGGGTCGTAACCCGAATAGTTGGTAAAAACAAACAGGTTGTTCACAGTTGCATACACCCTCAAATTCGAAATAAAAAATGTTTCGCTTAAGTTTTTGGGCAAGGTATAACCCAAGGTTACATTGTTGATGCGTAAAAACGAACCATCTTCAACGGCCCACGAGTGAAAAAGGTTACGCCCTTCGGTTGGTTTCCAAATGGTGGCATCCTTATTTAATTCGGCCAAAGCTACAGGATCAGTAACAGGGTTGCCTTCACCATCGATAGTCATCCAACGGTTTTCGGAGTTTACAATATTGAGCAAGTTGGTGTACGTACGGTAACCACTGGTAAACTCAACTTTGTTGGCATTGTAAATGTTGTTGCCATATACCCAGTTCAGAAAAACGCTAAAATCGATGTTTTTGTAATTCATCATCAGGTTCATACCACCAATATGTTTAGGGTTGCTGTTGCCAATTACCACGCGGTCGTCTTCAAAAGTAATGGCGTTACCATCGTCGATGTTGTTACCGTCGATATCGGTAGGGTTTGCCTGATCGATGAATTTAACACTGCCCGGGCCAAAACCGAAAGTAGTTACCTGCGAGTTATTGGCAATACCCGGCCTTAATACATATTCACCTGTTGTCTGGTCGTAGTCGAAATCGTCAACAGTATAAAAACCATCGTTCATAAATCCGTACATTAAGCCAACAGGTTCGCCCACTTTCACAATGTAATCGGAGCCAACATCGTTGCTCCACCCCGACGAGGCCAGGAAGTAATCCATTCCGCCCAAATTATCAACTCGGTTGCGGTTAAACGAAATATTGAAATTGGTTGAAAATTTAAAATCTTTTCTATCGATAATGTACGCATTAAAAGCCAGCTCAACACCACTGTTGGTTGTTTGCCCAATGTTCTGGATTTGGGTGGTGTAGCCTGTTGTAACATCAATGCGCTGTTCAATGAGCAAATCTTTTGTAGAGTTTTGGTAAAGATCGATATTACCGTTGATCCTGTCGTTGAACAAACCAAAATCGATACCAGCATTACGCGTAACCATGGTTTCCCATTTAAGGAAAGGGTTGGCCAGCGAGCTTGGATAGAAGTACGAAGTTCGGTTTTCGTTCAAATAATACCCTTTGCTTGAACTTACTTTATAAAGATTGGCATACAGGTAATCGGGTATACGGTCGTTACCGGCTTGTCCGTAACTAAGGCGCAGCTTCATATTCGAAACAACATGCGACAAACCCAGCATAAAATCTTCGCCCGAAATGCGCCATGCAACCGATGCCGAAGGGAATACGCCCCAGCGGTTTTCTTGTCCGAATTTCGATGAACCATCGGTACGTAAGGTAAAACTGGCCAAGTAATTATCGCGATAAGCATAATTTACCCTGCCAAAAACCGACATCAAACGGTCGGTAATTTCGCTGGTTGAAGGGGTAAGCGGTGTTTCGCCCAACGACATTGAACCTATGGCTATTTTAGCCAGCACATCTTCGGGGAAATGCCTCACTTCCTGGCTATAATTTTTGCGATTGGTTTGTATCATTTCGTGACCTGCCAAAAGCGTTAAGTTATGAACGCCGTCAATATCCTTGTAATTATATGTGAGCGTATTAACCATACGCAAACGTTCTTGCGAGCTGTTGTCGAGCCTCACCACGGGCAATTCGCCATAATCGCGTGCCAAAGGAGTTGAAACGCCATAAAAGCGGTCGCGGCGTTCGACCCTGTTTTCATAGCCCAGATCGGTGCGCCATGTTAAAGCCTCCACAATTTTGTAGTTTAAGGCTGCATTAAAATTGGCCTGCGTGCGATGTTTCATGCTGTATTCATCGTTTATAAGCGTAACCGGGTCGATGAGGCGGCTCAGGCTCCAGTTTTCCTCATCGGTGAAACCCAGTGTTGGATCGTTGAGCAAATCGGACAAGCCATTTACCGGCCTGTAAATAACGGCGTGGCGCAAACGGTTGGTAGTTTCGGTACCTGAATCGGAAGTGCCTGAACCGAGTGTTTTGGTATCGGCATATTTCACATCAAAATTGATGGTTAATTTATCGGTAGCCTTTGTGTCGAAACGAAAACCGAGGTTGGTACGTTCAAAACCCGAATTGATCATTATTCCCGTATCGGATTGTCGGGTAACACTTAAATTGTAAGTTGTTTGTTCGCTACCACCGCTTAAGCTTATGTTGTGATAAACCGAAGGGGCTTGTTGCCCAAATACTTCTTGTTGCCAGTCAGTTGCTTCGGCATCACCGTAAAGATCAGCAAGTTGGTCCCATTCGCCCATGCGTTCCGAAAACGACTTGCGCTCCATAAAATTGATACGGCTACGTTCGTATTGATAAAGTGCATATTCGTAAGGGCTCATCACATCGAGCTTTTTGGCCAGGTATTTTTGTCCGTAGTAAAAATTGTAGCTTACCTGTGTTTTACCTGCTTTACCACTTTTTGTTGTGATTATTACAACGCCGTTGGCGCCCCTTGCACCATAAATAGCTGTTGATGAGGCATCTTTCAACACATCGATGGATTGGATATCGGTTGGTGCAATGCTGTTGATGTTGTCGGCCGGAAAACCGTCAACAATGTAAAGCGGTGAGTTATCCTGGGTAATTGAACCGCCACCACGTACACGAATGCGTACTTCGGCATCGGGCGAACCTTCGGCAGTAGTTATTTGCACACCGGCTAGCCTGCCTGTTAGCACCTGTGCAACCGACGAAACGGGCACATCGCTCAACTGTTCGGCACTAACCGACGACACCGACCCAGTTAAGTCCCTGCGCCGTTGCGTTCCGTAACCAATTACAACAACCTCGTCGAGGCTTGCCACGTCCGATTCGAGTACCACATCGATTACCAAACGGCCTTGGGTTGGTATTTCGAGTGTTTGGTAACCTAAAAACGAAATAACCAAAACGGCATCACTTGTTTTTACCTCAAGCCTGTAATTTCCGTCAAAATCGGTAACGGTGCCATTGGTTGTACCTTTAACCACCACGTTGGCACCGGGCAAAGTATCGCCACTTTTATCGGTAACCTTTCCGCTAATCACCTGCGCCATGAGCTGCGTTCCTGTGCCCAAAGCCAGACAAAATAACAAAAGACCGATTGTTTTTCTGAAAATTTTATTCAACATGCTGAAATCAAGTTAGGTTTGAATTCATTTTATTTTGAAACCGAAGGCCGACAATAAATACGGCCTTCGGTTTTTGTATCATAATTTACTACTTTTTAACGAAACGTTTAATTACTTTTTCGTCGCCATTGCTTACTGAAAGTAAATAAACACCATTCGATAAAGCACTAACATCAATCGAAACGTTATTGGTGTTGGCTACTAAACTTCTAATTACCTGCCCACTGGTGTTCATCAGTTTTACTTCGGAATTAACAGCTTTACCAGCCAATTGTACCCCTAAAGTATTGCTTACCGGGTTAGGATAAAGCTGAACAATGAGCGCATCAAGTTCATCAACAGTTGTTTTTAATTCGAAGCTCACGGTGTAAGTAATTACAGTTTGTCCATCTTCGGCAGTTACTACAACAGTTGCATCGCCCGGCAGCTGCGGAGCCTGGGTAATTACCCGCGAAGCATTTTGATCGGTCAGTACTGCGGTTACCACAGGAATAAGCTTTGTTCCCTGGGGCAATTCAACTGTATAGTTTGTGGTTGCCGGATCAAAAGCATCGACGGTAACACCATCGACCATTAAATTCGAAAGGGTGGCATCGTTTGTAGCAGCCCTGAACGAAACCGAATACACATTCACCACTGAACCATCAGTTGATGTTACAGTAACAGTTGCCGTACCGGGCAAGGCATCGGGCTGAACAATTGTTAAACCGGCTTCGGCTATGCGGGCAACAGCATTAACTTCAGGAATATCATCGAACGTTGAACCATGCGGCAAAATCACTTCATATTCGAATGTAAGAGCCGAGAAACCTTCAATGGTTGAACCGCCTATGCTCAAATCGGCTAACGATGCATCTTTTCCGGTAGGAGGAGGCCCAACCTGTGTGTTCAAATAATCGGGTATGGCTGTTCCTTCGCCAGGAGCATAAGCCCCCGAACGGTCCCAAATTACCCAATCGATATGTGCTCCAATGTTGTGGCTGCTGTTTCCTCCCCCAATACGGAAGTAATCGTCTTTCGAACTTGTTTTACTAGTTCCTTGGGCAATAGGCACTTCGTTTTCATCGACAAACAAACGCACCTGATCGCCATTTTTTGCCAAGCGGTAAATGTGCCAATCGGACACTGTTTGACCTTCGGGCATTGGAATTTCGCCACCATCACCGCCACCAATGGCTTCGTTCAGGCGCACGGCATTGGCTTCGCGGTTTAAGTAAACCCGCTCGCGGAAACCACCCTGCTGTACATCGAGTTCAATAACACGGCGAGCAACATCGTTGGCTGCTTTTACCCTAAAAACAATGGTAGCAGCCTGAGTTGGCAATTGGCCGCCAAAATCCATGCGCCACATGCCGGTTTGCCCAACTTGTTCGGTTATCAACTGTAACCACGAATTTGTTTCGTCTAAATCGTCGGTAACAAGGGTTGTTTGAACAGCAGTTCCGTTGCTCTCGGCAAAATTTGGATTAAACTGGGCAGGCAACACATTGGCTTCGTAAACCGTCCATTCCGAGACTACTTCTTCGGCAATTATGGTACGTAAATAATAAGTAAGCGTACTTGTTCCATCCTGAGCAGTAACCACTATATTGAAAATATTATCGGCAGGATTTAGAATTTCGACAGTTGCTCCATTTGAGTTGGCCACAGCCGAAACCTGAATCGATTGAGTTGTGCTTGGAAGGGTTACTGTATAGTACAAAGTATCGGGGTGAAAAGCTTCAACTGCCACATCGTTAACCATTAAAGCCGAGAGTGTTGCGTCGGCCGATGGCTCGGCAACAGTAAACGATAGCGTATAAACCTGTGTGGTTTCGCCATCGAGGGCGGTAACGGTAATGGTTGCATTGCCCGGTAAACTTGTTGCTTGTGCAATTTCAACCACTGCCCCTTCGATATTCGCTTCAGCACTTAACTGAGGAATTGTTTCAATTGTTGTACCGTAAGGCAAAACTACATTGTATTGAATAATTTGAGCGTTAAAGCCATCCATGGGCTCACCATTGAAGGCAATATTTTTTAAAGTGGCATCGTTTGTTGCTGCAACTTCGGTGAAATTAAATGTATATGTTTGCTTGGTAACACCATCGCGGGCAGTAACTTCGATAGTTGCCGCACCAGGTACAGCAGTGGCTTGCGTAATTTTTTGCGAAGCTAAAGTACTGTTTGTAGTTGCTGTTATAACAGGCAAAGCCAATCCCGATGGACGTTCAATATTGTAATTCAAAATTTCGGGATCGAAACCTATGGTAGCTTCACCATCGATAAACAAGCTTAACAAAGCAGCATCAGAAACATCGAGCGGATTCACACTGAGTTCAGCAGGAATTGCCGACCCTTCGCCGGGAGCAAAAGCACCGGTTTCGTCCCAAATCATCCAGTCCATAACATAGCCAGAACTTTTGTTGGTGTCGCCTGTTCCAAAACGGAAATAATGATTCGATCCGGCATCGGCCGGTGCAGCCTGAGCCATAAACAACCTTGTTTCGTTAAGGTAAACCGAAAACAGGTTGCTTTCGGTATCCATTACAAATCGGAAGAGGTACCACTCATCCTGCACAAAACCTTCGGGGAAAGGATAATATTCGTTGGCACCACGCCTAAACCTGATTTGCCCGTCGTTTTGAATATAAACTTGTTCGCGTTTGCCGCCAAAATCGATGTCCATATCGAGGGTCCAATCAAGGCTCATATCGAGTGCCTTAATCCGCGTAATCATGGTAAGCTGTGTTGTTTCTTCAGCGAGATTCACACGCCACATTCCGCGTTGTCCGGCAGCATTGTCGTTAAACTGCATCAATTTGTTGCCTGCAATGTCGGCATCGTCAACAATACTTGTCCAGGTATCGAAAATACTATCGGCCACCGAAACGTTCGAACGCGAGAAGGCAATATCGGCACTTTCGAGCGGAAGAACAGAAGCATCAAATACCGTCCAATTGCTTAATTTTGGGAATAATTCCGACGGTATTTCAATACCCTCGCCCGGGGCATACGCACCACTTTCGTCCCAAATCATCCAGTCCATAAGGTAGCTTACAGTACGGTTGTTATCGCCATTGCTGAACCTGAAATAGCTGTTAGTGCCTGCATCGGCCGGAGCCGTTTGGGTAAAAAAAGCTTCGTTTTCGTCGATATAAACGGTAAAGGTGTTGGCTTCGGTGTCCATCACAAAGCGGTAGGTGTGCCATACCGATTGGTCGAAACCATCGGGCAAAGGATAATATTCGTTAGCACCACGGCGCAACCTTATTTGACCATCGTTTTGGATAAAAACCTGTTCACGTTTTCCACCTAAATCGAAATCGATATCGATGGTCCAGTCAGAACCAATATCGAAAGGTTTTATACGAGTAGCCAAGGTTAGTTTTGTAGTCCCTTCGGTAACTGCAACTTTCCACATGCCACGTTGTCCGGCAGCATCGTCGATAAATTGCAATAGTTTGTTTCCTGGCACTTCGGGGTCGTCAACCACTGTGTTCCATGTATTAAATACTTCCTCGTCAACAGAGAGGTTTGAGTGCGAGAATGCGATTTCTTCGTTATCGAGCGGATGGGTCGATCCGTCGTAAACATTCCACTGAGCATTAGCAGTTGCCGAAACAAAAATGGCCACAAATAAAAATGCCAGTACTTTTAACTTTTTAAATTTACAGTAGATGTCAGGTTTCATATTAAGTACATTTAAAGGTTAAATTATTATAAGTAAGATTTTTAGCGATTGAGCTCCAAGCTTGCCATAATAAAAGGTCCGGTAGCTTTGGGATCGTTGTTGCGAACCGGCTCGCTTAAATAGTATTCATACGATCCGTCGCGATGTTCGCCGGCACCCAAACCGGCCACAGCACATGCGTTGGTAATGTTCACCATGCCTCTGTCGTCAACTTCTATAAACTGTTCAATAATGCCATCATAACCCTTTTGGGCTGCTTCGAGGTACGATTTGTTGATGTAACCTCGGTTGGCTCCTTTTGCCAATGCATAAACAAACATTGCCGAAACCGACGATTCGAGGTAATTGCCTTCGCGCCCCATTTGATCGACCACCTGATACCACACTCCTGTTTTGGGATCTTGGTATTTTACAATTGCAACTGCCAAACGTTGCAACACATTAATTACACTTTGCCGTTGCGAATAATTTGGTGGTAAATATTCAAGCACATCAACAAGGGCCATTGCATACCAGCCCATTGCCCTGCCCCAAAAGCTTGCCGACAAACCTGTTTGCGGGTCGGCCCAGTGCTGTTGGCGACTTTCATCCCAACCATGATAAAGCAAACCTGTAGCTTGGTCGCGTGTTTTTTCTTCTATTAAAGTGATTTGGTGCACCACATCGTCGAAATTTTGAGGCTGGTTAAACACTACACCGTAGCGGGTATAAAAGGGCGAAGCCATGTAAATACCATCGAGCCACATTTGGTGAGGGTAACGTTGTTTGTGCCAAAAGCCACCTTCGGAAGTACGCGGATGTTGTTCAAGTTGTTGCCTGAGTGTTTGCAATGCTTTGAGATAGCGCGGATCTTCTGTTTTTTCGTATAAATTAAACAAGATCATACCGGGTTTAATATGATCGATATTGTAGTTATCGATTTTATAGTTGTAGCCTATGTCGCCATTTTCGTCGATCATTAAATCGGCATAGGCTTTAATGTAGTTATAATAAGCATCGTTGCCAGTTTTATGCCAAACTTGCTCAATAGCAGAAAGTACCAATCCATTGGTATAATTCCATTTAGGCTTTTCAACAAAATCGAGACTCCATGCTTCGGGATTGCGTTTTATTTCCGAATCGGCCATTCGTACAGCCCAGCTTTGTTCATTTTGCAAGTTCTCGGTTTTGCTTTTATTGTTTTTGCACGCGCTAAAAGTAAACAACACCGAAAGCAAAACTGCCGTCAAATTATACTTCGAAACAGATAAAATCGACACCATGACTTTTTCTTTTAATAATGAGCACTTTATTTCAATATGCAAGTACGTAAGAATTTGGCCTTAGGGCTATTCAGTTTGTGCTTTTGTATATACAGAATTTGACATTGAGTAAGTTTTTAAAACATAAATAACTTGGGTTTTTCAAAAATATTTCAAATTTGTGTATATTATTTTTTACATTGTGTATGTTTTACTTACCTTTGTGTCGTTATTATTTTACTTAGAGTCGAATTTATTAAACTTTAAAAACATAAATTATGTATCAAAAAGAAAGGCAAATAGTAGTAAACCTGATAGCATCAATTATAACGATAGGGTTATATGTTTTGTATGTTTATCAAAAACAAGTAGCTGGAAACTTTGAAATACTTAACGATTTCAAATTTTGGGGTAAATCGTTTTTATGGTTGATACCTGTTTCGATTGTGGCACTAATTATCATCCATATAATTTATGCCATCATCAACAAAATTGTAACCAATGAAGACATTCCAACTATTGATGACGAACGCGACAGGATAATTGAATTAAAATCGATAAGGGTTTCGCACTGGATTTTCACTGCCGGCTTTGTAGGAGCTATGGCTGCATTAGCCTTTGGTGCAAAACCATCGGCAATGTTCATTATTTTGCTGGCTTCAGGTTTTTGTTCAGCAATTATCTCTGAAGTCGTAAAACTATACTATTACAGAAAGGGGGTATAATTATGGCCAAATGCTTAATAAACAACAGCATCAGAACATTGCGTTTTATGGCCAACGAAATGACCCAACAAGAGCTGGCCGACCGCACAGGCGTAACACGCCAAACCATTGTTGCTATCGAAAACGGCAAGTACTCGCCCACTTTGGAGTTGGCCTTCCGTATATCGTACGTTTTTGATAAACCTCTCAACGAAGTATTTTCGTTTCAGTATGATGAAGACCCGGTTTTGAACAAGAAGGTTGAAGATAAAAGACGGAAAATGTAAGACATAAGATTAAAGATTAAAGACAAAAGATTATAGCTATGAATACAGCCACTAAAAAACTAAGCCCCCGACAAGTATTTTGGAAGTGCGGAGCCTGCTCACATGCCATGTATCACTTGTTGAACCACGAATTTGGCAACATCAAACCTGTTGAAGAAAAAGCATCGGATATGCTTGCCGGGGGAATTGCACAAAAGGGCCATCAATGTGGATTGCTTTGGGGCGCCTCGTTAGCTATTGGAACAGAATCCTTTCGAAAGCACAACAATAAGAGTATGGCCAAAGCAGCAGCAATTCATGCTTCGGGCCTTATGGTTGAATCATTCAACAACAGAAACAAAACAGTAAATTGCAGGGATATATCGAGGGTCGATTGGGAAAACAAATTTCAGATGATTCTTTTCACCGTAAAAACCGTAGCCCAAGGTTTTGTATTTAGCCCTTGTTTTAACCTCATTACAAAATGGGCACCCGAAGCAAGCGAGGCTGCCAAATACGGTTTAAGTATAAACGTAAATCATACATCGCCATGCTTAAGCTGTGCAAGCGAAGTAGTGAAAAAAATGGGAGGAACCGATGAAGAAGCTACCATGGTAGCAGGTTTTGCCGGTGGAATAGGCTTAAGTGGGAATGCTTGCGGGGCTTTGTCGGCAGCTATTTGGTACAAAATGTTGGAGTGGAACAAAAACAACCAAGGCAAATCGGCCTCGATGTTCAATAACCCCGATGCAAAAAAAGTACTGCGAAATTTCTATATTCAAACCGACTCAGAAATGTTGTGCAAGAAAATATGTAACAAAAAATTCAACTCTATTGACGAACACAGCGAGTACATCAAAAACGGTGGTTGCAAAATTATTATTGAAGCATTGGCCAATTCATAAACTAAAGAATAATGAACCTATTTAAGCGCAAAGTATATCTCGACAACAATGCCACAACTCAAGTGAGCAAAGCGGTACGTAAAACCATGAACCGTGTATTGAAATACCAGTGGGGCAATCCGTCGGCGGGTTATCAAAAAGGAAAAACGGCCAACGGTGTAATT
>DAOSWJ010000032.1:0-18003 GCA_035380005.1 Prolixibacteraceae bacterium
GGACATGGAATTTGGTACAGGCTGCCTGAAAATTACTCCGGCACACGATGTAAACGACTACGAAATTGGCCTGCGACATAACCTTGAAATAATCGACACATTTAACGACGATGGCACTTTGAGCGAAGCTGCTCAGTTGTTTGTAGGCGAAGATCGTTTCGATGTACGCAAAAAAATTGTTCCAGAACTTGAAAAAGCCGGAAACTTGGTTAAAGTTGAAAACTATACCAATAAAGTAGGTTTCTCGGAACGTACCGGTGTTGCCATCGAACCTAAAATTTCAGCACAATGGTTTTTGAAAATGACCGAACTGGCCAAGCCGGCACTTGATGCTGTTGAAAACGATGATGTAGAATTTCATCCAAAGAAGTTTAAAAACCTTTACCGTCACTGGATGGAAAACGTGAAGGACTGGTGCATTTCGAGGCAATTGTGGTGGGGGCATCGCATCCCGGTTTACTACCTCGAAGATGGAAGTTATGTGGTTGCTACATCGGCCGAAGAAGCTTTAAAGCTGGCACAGCAGAAAACCGGAAATACAAGTTTAACCAGTGCCGACTTAAGGCAGGAAGAGGATGTGCTTGACACTTGGGCATCGAGCTGGCTATGGCCAATTTCAGTATTCGATGGCTTTAACCCCGAAAATAACGAAATTGATTATTATTACCCTACCAACGATTTGGTTACTGGACACGATATAATCTTCTTTTGGGTGGCACGCATGATTATTGCAGGTTACGAGTTCAGGGGTACTTTCCCCTTCAAAAACGTATATTTTACAGGCATGGTGCGCGACAAGCAAGGCCGCAAAATGTCGAAACAACTGGGTAACTCACCCGATCCGCTCGATCTGATTGCCAAATACGGTGCCGATGGCGTACGTGTTGGCATGTTGTTTTGCTCACCTGCCGGTGGCGATTTGTTGTTCGACGAGGCGCTACCCGAACAAGGCCGTAACTTTACCGCAAAAATTTGGAACGCTTTCCGACTGATTAAAAGCTGGGAGGTGAACACCGATATTGAACAGCCTGAACATTCAAAACTGGCTATCGAATGGTTTGCTTCGAAATTGAACAAAACCATTGTCGAAATGGACGACCATTTCAGTAAATTCCGCATTTCGGATGCGCTGATGCTCATTTACACAACTATTCGCGATGAGTTCTCATCGTGGTTGCTCGAAGTGGTTAAGCCTGCCTACCAACAACCTGTCGATGGTAAAACTTACACTCAGCTCATCGAGCTTTTTGACAAAGTAATGCGTTTGTTGCATCCGTTTATGCCGTTTATTACCGAAGAAATTTGGCAGCAGTTGGCTCCACGTCAGCAAGGCGAAAGCATTATGGTTTCACTTCTCCCGCAATCCGAAGAAATTGACGAAGCACTGCTCGTAAAGATGGACGATGCCAAAGAAATTATTTCGGGTATCCGCAATGTTCGCAACGAAGCTGGTCTGGCCATGAAAGAACAGCTTGAACTGCAAGTAAACCAGGGAACAAAAGGTTTCGATGCACAACTTACTCCGGTAATTGTAAAAATGGGTAACCTGTCGGGGCTTAACTTGGTCGATGCCGATGTGAAAGGAGCCGTTTCTTTCAGGGTTAGAACTTCGGGTTTCTTTATTTCGTTGGGCGATAAAATTGATGTAGAAGAAGAACTGAAAAAACTTACCGAAGAGCTACAATACACCAAAGGCTTTTTGAATTCGGTAATGAAAAAACTGAGCAACGAACGTTTTGTTGCAGGAGCGCCTGCTCAAGTGGTTGATGTAGAACGCAAAAAACAGGCCGATGCCGAAGAAAAAATCAAAGCTTTGGAAGCCCGTATTGAGGGGCTAAAAGCTTAAGAAATTCAAAATATTTCTACGTTAAATAAAGACCGAGGCCATAAGGCTTTCGGTCTTTTTTTTTGCTGTTGACAAATATTGTTTCCAAGCGTCGAACTTTTCAATAACCCAATTTGTCTATTTCAAAAAAGCTTATGGAAACAATTATTTTTCTTTTGATATTAATAGGAAACAATATGCAAAACGATTCAATAAAATACAATGTACTCACCGATTTTGAACGCTATGTAATTGAGCAGAAAGGTACCGAACGACCGTTTACCGGCGAATATACCGATCATTTTGAGCCCGGAACCTATGTATGCCGTAAATGCGAAGCACCGCTTTACCGTTCAGCCGATAAATTTCATAGCGGTTGTGGTTGGCCGGCTTTCGATGATGAAATACCTGGTGCGGTTAAACATATGCTCGATGCCGATGGTCGACGAACCGAAATTACTTGTGCCAATTGCAGTGGGCATTTAGGGCATGTGTTTATTGGCGAGCGCTTTACCAAAAAGAATACCCGGCATTGTGTAAATTCTGTATCGCTTAAATTTGTGCCTGATAAAAAATGAGCCATTCTTTTTTTAATTTATTCTAAATATGTATTGCATGAAAATGCTTAGTGTTTTTCAACTTTATTTTTGGTGTGCTGTTTACATATCACCGACGAAATGATTATCTTCGGGTAGTATTATGTATAACCAAAAATCAATAACATCATGGCATTCGAATTACCAAAACTCAAGTATGCGCCAACTGCGCTAGAACCATACATCAGTAAACAAACCATCGATTTTCACTATGGCAAACACCATCAAGCCTATGTGAATAATCTGAACAACCTCATTGCAGGTACCGAGTTCGAAAATGCAACACTCGAAGAGATTATAATGAAATCGAGTGGAGGTATTTTCAATAATGGTGCACAGGTTTGGAACCATACCTTTTATTTCGATCAGTTTAGTGCCGATGGTTGCAAAGAACCTAAAGATGCGTTAAAAGCAGCAATTGAAGCAGCATTTGGTTCGTTCGATGCTTTTAAGGACCAATTCAGTAAAGCAGCAGCAACATTATTTGGCAGTGGCTGGGCTTGGTTGGTAAAGAACAAAGCTGGAAAACTCGAAATTGTGCAAACATCGAACGCTGCGAACCCAATGACAGATGGACTTACACCACTCATGACCTGCGACGTGTGGGAACACGCTTACTATCTCGACAAGCAAAACCTGCGTCCAAAGTATGTCGAAGACTTCTGGAAAATACTCGACTGGAAAGTTATCGCAGAGCGGTTTTAGTTATTTCACTGTATAATGACTATTGACTTTATGACCATTGACTATCTGTTTTAATGACTATTGACTAATGACTTAAAATATGAGCAAAGAAAAAGTAATGGAAGCCCTGCAAAAGGCAGGCAAGCCCCTTAAAGCCGGCGAAATAGCCGAAGCTTCAGGTTTGGACAAAAAAGAGGTCGACAAAGCTATGAAAGAGCTCAAAACCGATGGCGCAATTGTATCGCCCGTTAGGTGTTATTGGGCTCCCAAATAGTTTGGTCTTTAACCTTGCTTTAACACAACAGGAACTTGAAATCAACAGGTTCCTGTTGTTTTTTTTCTAAATTTGCAGCAAAACCACGGCAATGATTAAGCTAACAATTAATTCCAAATCGATAGAGGTAGATGCAGGCACAACCATTCTTGAGGCTGCCGAAATGTTGGGCTTCGAAATTCCTACCATGTGCCATCACAAAGAGGTCGAGAACCACACCTCGTGCATGATTTGTCTGGTTAAGAACATCAATAACGGCAAACTGTTGCCTTCGTGCTCCATTCCAGTTGAAGAGGGGATGAACATTGTAACCATCGATGAAGAGATTCACGAGGCACGCCAAACCGGGCTCGAGTTACTGCTGTCCGATCATGTGGGCGATTGTGAAGCTCCCTGCACCATTGCATGTCCGGCCCACATGGATATTCCAACCATGAACCGCCTTTTAGCTGCCGGTAAATTCGATGAGGCACTAAAGGTTGTGAAGCAGAATATTGCACTGCCATCGGTGTTAGGGTACATTTGTCCTGCCCCTTGTGAGGGGGCATGTAGGCGCAAACCCATCGACGGCGCTGTTTCGATTTGCCTACTGAAACGTTTTGCTGGCAACGAAGGTATTTACAATGAAAAGCCAGCAACACTAACCGGGAAAAAAGTAGCGGTTATTGGCAGTGGTGCTGCCGGGCTTTCGGCTGCTTATTACTTGCAGATGCGTGGCATACAGGTACATGTTTACGATAAAGCAACAACGGCTGGTGGGCAAATGCGCACCGAAATTGGCGAAGACAGGCTGCCTGAAGCAGTGCTCAATCGCGAAATTTCAGTTATCGAAAATTTGGGTGTTAAGTTTAATATGAATACCCAAATCGCCAAAGCCGAATTTGAGCAGTTGCGTGAAAAGTATGATGCGGTGATTCTTGCTTCGGGCTTGATTACCGACGAACAAAAAACATGGGGCATAAGTATTGCTGCCAAAGGGTTCGATGCCGACAACAATAATTACTTGACCAATTTGCCCGGCGTTTATGCAGTTGGGAATACACTGCGACCTTCAAAATTGGCCATTCGATCGTTGGCCCAAGGTAAGGAGGCCGCTGCTGCTGTTTGGCAAATGCTGAACAACAAACCCATTGTGGGGCAGCCCATGAAATTCAATTCAAAATTTGGAAAACTCGTTATTCCCGAATATGCGCAATACATAAAGGAGTCGATTGATGGTGATCGTTTCGAACCCGCCAATGGCATGTTGGCCGGTTATTCCAAACAAGAAGTGATGATCGAAGCCGCTCGTTGTCTGCATTGCGATTGCCGCAAAATAGACAATTGCAAGCTCCGCGATTATTCCAATCAATATGGAGCGGTTCAACAACGTTTTTATTACAACGAGCGCAAACCGGTTCGAAAGGTTTTTCACGAAACCATTGTTTACGAACCCGAAAAGTGTATCAAATGTGGTATTTGCGTTCGATTGACAGAAAAATATGGCGAACCATTTGGTTTCACTTATATTGGTCGTGGCTTCGATGTTGAAATTGGCGTACCATTTAACGAAAGCATTAACGACGGACTAAAACTAATTGCCGAAAAAGTGGCCGATGAATGTCCCACAGGTGCTTTGGCTCGCAAATAATTTTTTAAGTATTATTTAACATCGTATATTTTGAAAATTGTTCAAAAAGAAACAATTTTGTCTTTTATTGTTTAAATGAGGAATATCTATCGAAATACGATTGTTTTGGCCCTTTTGTCGTTGATACTGTTTTCGGGCATAGGGTTTAACATCATCACCACTTTTTGTGGCGGATGCGATGATGAACATGTCGAAGTAGCGGTATTTTCAGTTAACGACGAAAAAGAATGTTCATGCTGTTCTTCTATGGCTAACGAGGCTTCTTGCTGTAGTTCGCCCAATCATGAACACGATGAGAATCAACATCATTCATCTTCTAAATTTGCTAAAATCGACTACGAAGTTACAGAATCAAAAGCAGGTAAGTTAACGGTGATCGTGCCTGTTTTGGATCTTCCTTATTTAATAACTGTTTTCAGTATAGTTTCAACACCAACTACATCTTTTGATGTCGAATGTGTTCAATTTACTCCTTTGGAATGGGGCAAGTCCCTTCTAAATCATATCTGCGTGCTTCGTTTATGAAAATTGGCTTTTGTTTTTTAAGTAAATCAATTGTTTAATTTTCAATTTATTCATTATGAAGTCAATACTTGTTATTGCGCTTCTGCTGTTTTCAAACTTTGTTTTTGGATCAAACGATTCGGTAAAAGGCCTTGTAAAAGACAAGGATTTACCCGGCGATGTTATAGCAGGAGCAAATATTTACTGGGCAGGAACCAATCATGGCACTACATCGAATGCCAACGGCGAATTCGAAATCTCTTTACATATAGGTGAAAATGTTCCCTTAGTTGTTTCGTTTGTAGGATACTTGTCCGATACCATTTACACTATCGATGGCGAAAAGCCATTGCAAATTTTGCTCGAAAAAAATACCGAGCTGGATGAAGTGGTGGTAAACAAACGACGCCAAGGACAGTACCATTCAACCATGAGTGCCATTCAAACTACAAAGGTAACTACAGCCGAGCTGCACAAAGCTGCTTGTTGCAATTTGTCCGAAAGTTTCGAAACCAATGCTTCGGTCGATGTGAATTTTACCGATGCCGTAACCGGGGCAAAGCAAATTAAAATGCTCGGCCTTTCGGGTATTTATGTGCAAACCATTACCGAAAATATGCCTTCCATAAGGGGCATGTCGGCTACTTATGGTTTAGGCCATGTGCCCGGCCCTTGGATGGAATCGATACAAATATCAAAAGGCACTTCGTCGGTGGTGAATGGTTACGAAGCCATTGCTGGGCAAATCAATGTTGAATACAAAAAACCGCATGGCACCGAAGTGCTACATCTGAACCTTTATGGAAACATTGCCCTTAAAACCGAGGCCAATTTCAATTATGCATATCAGTTGAACGACGAGGTTTCTACCATGATTCTTTTGCACGGCGAAAACCAAAGCAAAGCCATCGACGATAACGGCGATTCGTTTCTTGATATGCCCAATACCCAACAAATCAATTTTATAAACCGTTGGAATTTTATGCCAAAAAATGGTGGCCACCGCGAAATTGGTATTAAGGTGCTTGATGAACACCTACAAACCGGACAAGTAGGTGCATTCAGCAACTTGCCCAATAACTTGTATGCTATCGATATCAAAACACGCCGCTACGAAGTGTTTGGAAAAAACGGGATTATTTTCGACAAACCCGGAACCAGTTTGGGTATTCAGGCATCGGGAAGTTATCACAGTCAGCAATCGGTTTATGGAGCTGCCACTTACGAAGGTTCTCAAACAAATGCCTATTTGAATGTTATTTACATGGGTAATTTTGGTTCCGACCTGCACAGTTACAAAACAGGTGCATCGTTTTTGGGTGACTTTTTTACCGAAACGCTCAATAATAACAATAGGGAACACGATGAGGTGGTGCCAGGTGCATTTTTTGAATACAATTATAATTTGCACCATAAGTTAAATGTTTTGGCAGGTTTCAGGGCCGATTACAGTAATAGGTATGGATTGTTTTTTACGCCCCGTATTCATGCCCGTTGGAATATCAGCGAGAACCTATTGTGGCGTTTGTCGGCCGGAAAAGGTTTTCGTACCCCTGTTCCTTTGGCCGAAAACAGTTACCTTCTGGCCAGTTCGAGAGATATTGTTATTGATGAAAATTTGAAACAGGAAGAAGCAAGCAATTTGGGAACAAGTTTTACAGTAAAATTTCCAATAAACGCGCGCGACTTAACATTTATGGTCGATTTCTATCACACAAATTTCATCAATCAGCTCGTACGCGATGTTGATAGCGATGTGCACACGGTTCATTTTATCAATCTCGATGGACGTTCGTATTCCAATGCTTTTCAGGCCGAAATGTTTTACGAGCTCTTCAGAGGTTTTACCCTGAATGCAGCTTACCGAATAAATGATGTGAAACAAACCATTGACGGCGAATTGCGCGAAATGCCGTTAACAAGTCGCTATAAAGGTTTGTTGAGCCTGAGCTATGCAACCAGGTTGAACAAATGGCAGTTCGACTTTACAAGCCAGTTCAACGGTGGAGGGCGCATGCCCGACCCGTCAACCACCAATCCACTATGGGACGAAAGCTTCGATCCGTTTACTGTATTCAATGCACAAATAACTAAAAATTTCAAACGTTGGAGTTTTTATTTGGGCTCCGAAAACTTGGGCAGTTTCAAAATGCATCAGCCCATAATTTCATCAAGCGATCCGTGGAGTGAAAACTTCGATGGCTCAATGGTATGGGGGCCGGTGCATGGCCGAAAAGTATATTTCGGATTGCGTTACACAATAAACAATTACTAATCAATAAAATATAGATATTATGGCACAAGTAGTAAAATCAATGTTAATACTTTTTTTGGTGAGCATTTCGTTTGCAGGGTTTGTTTCGGCAAATAATGATGATAATGCCGATAAAAAGAAGAAAAAAAAGAACGAAGAAACTGTTGTTCTTCAGGTGAATATGGATTGCCACAGCTGTGTGCAGAAAATCGAAGGCAATATTCCCTTCGAAAAAGGCGTTAAAGATTTGAAGGTTTCGCTCGAAAAACTGGAGTGCGAAGTAACTTTCAGGGAAGATAAAACATCAGTTGATAAGTTGATTGAGGCTTTTGATAAGTTAGGCTATAAGGCTGAAATTAAAACAGATGGCGAACCGAAAAAGACTGAGGAAAAAGAAGAACATCATGGACACACGCATTAATAAACATTGAGTTTTTTTCGTAAGGTAATTATGCATTAAAGGCTTCCGAAAGGAAGCCTTTTTTGTTATAAAACGTATTTTAACTTTCTAAATGGCTTTTGTCAATATTACAGCTAATTTTTTCAGTGCCGGTTTTTCAGTGCTAATCGTGAGTCCGGCTTTAAGTGCTTTAGCTACCGATACTTCAAATTCGCTAGTTTTAACGTGTCCGGGGGGTTCGGCAAACAATACTTTGCCGCCGGGTTTTAGCATGGTGTAAATCTCGTTAAGAAGTTTTTGTTGGTCAGGTACTTCATGTACTACAGCAAAAAGTAATGCAAAGTCAATCTGTTCTTTCAGTTTTTCTGGTTCATAGTTTTCTCCAACGAGCATGCTCGAAACAATATTTGAATATCCGGCTTTGCGTGCCCTGCGTTCGAGGTTTGTCAACATTTTTCTTTGAATATCCACGCAATGTACTTTCCCTTCGGTTTCAACCATTCGGGCCATGTGGAGGCTGAAATAGCCCATGGCACAGCCATAGTCGAGTACTTGCATGCCGGGTTTTATGTGTGGGGACAAAATTTTATCGGGGTTATGCTGGTATTTTCGCAGTGGGTTAATAAAGGTGTATCCCAGCCACCAAGGACATACGTGTTGTTGTGTTTCCATAAAAATGTGATTTTTAGTTTGGTGCAAATGAACTGATGATTGGCAAATTGCAGTATCGCTTATCGGTAAACAGGAGTTATTTTTCTGGTAAAAACTGTATCATGTCGGCAAGTTGTAAAAAGTAATCCGTGCTCCAAATTTCTAATTCGTTTGTATTCTTAATAAAAGGTATTACATCTGCTTTTACCTGATTGATGTCGGTGTTCTGTATTTTGGTTTTGAGTTGTTGCATGAAGTGTTCGGTGGTAATCGTCATTTTGTCACTGTTTTCGCTTTGAGCAATTCTCTCTCTTAAATGATTAAAATCGAGTGCTGCGTTATTTTTCGCATACCACTCAAAATCGAACCAGTCGCGGCCTTTAACGCGTCCACGCCACTTTCGGTAAACAAGCACATGCATTTTCCCGGCATAAAGGCATGGGAGTGTATAACAGCGAGTCATAAATGAAAAAGGGTGTAACAGGAGTTTGTTTTCGCTATTGAACTGAAGTGGAGGGTCTTTATCTACTTCGATTTTTATTTTAACAGTTTTCTCAGTTTGAAACTTTAAATTATAAATATCAGTATTGTCTTTTAAAAAGGCAGATTCAATATGGCTTTCCGTTTTTTTCTCTTTCTTATCGATATTGATTTCGCGACCAAGTGATTTGAATTCGGAATAAACTGCATCAAAATAATTTTCGAGATTGAATGAGTCGTCTTTCTTAAGCAACGAAAAATCCATATCCTCGGAGAAGCGTGGTAGTTTATGAAAAATACGTAGGCAAGCCCCTCCATAAAAGGCTGCATGATTAAAGAAACCTCCACGAAAAAGACCTGCCAGAGTAATTTGTTGCATCACCTCATGGGTGGCATTTAGCTTTTCGTCTTTGGTGCGAATCTCGTACCTCGACAACATTTGGTCAAACATGTTACTCATTTTGTAAAACGTTTAGTAAATACCTTAATTCTCTTCTTTTGCGGCCATGTTCAATACACTGTTCAATAATGCTTGTGTTGATGTGTTCAAGGTCGTCAAAATCCATGCGCATGTCTTCGAAAAGGTATTCGCGCATGGCTCGTTCCGATTGAATGCGTAAGCCCGAGGTGCATATAATCAAGTCGCAAATGGCTTTCTCGGGTGTGGCCATTAAAAATGAATAGTTTTCTTTTTCGTAAAGCATTTGTGTAATGCCAATAGGATAGTAGCTTTCGGGTACAGTTGTGTATTGAAATACGCCCAGTGGGGTTTCAACTTGCCGCGAACGCCTGAATGTGGCCGAGCGAACCATGTGCACTCTTTCGGGAATGATGCCATGGAAACTCAAGGCACTTTCGAACGAAACATACGACGTGCCGTACAGGTGGTTAGCAATGAGTTCGCGCGAAAGGGTTTGCCCGCTTAGCTCCGGCGCAACCACAAAAAGCCCGCGCTGCAACCTGATAAGGTCGCCTTGCCTTGCCAAACGGCTAATGCGGTCGGCCGGCGAACGATATTCGCCAATTGCATCAGCCACTATATCGGTGCTTATCGGTATAATTCCATATTCCCTTATCGAACTCATTTTTCAATTGTTTCCACAAAGGTAGTAAAAATTGTATAGAAAATCGATAATAAGTCGAATAAGTATTCAAAAATAGCTATTTTAATACATGAACCCGAACATCCACAAAAGTTATTTTCACAAAAACGTCAAGTCAAATCAACAAAAAACACATAAAACGTAAAATGTAATCAACAAAAAATAAAAATAATATTTCTTAAAAAATAAACTTACGAATACTTGTAAAAAAGAATAAAAACGTATATTTGTACACATAATGTATAAAACACAAATAAATGTCTAAGATAAATAAAAAGTACAACGATATACTTGAAGCAGCTCAAAAGCTTTTCTGGAAGTTTGGTTTCAAAAAAGTAACCATTGAAGAAATTTGCGTTGAAGGAAATGTGAGTAAAATGACTTTTTATAAGCATTTCGATAACAAAACCGAATTGGCTAAAAAAGTACTTGATAGTGTAGTGGCCAAAGCAATCGACGATTTTACCGATCTCAAAAACAAAGCAGGTTCATCTGTTGAATTGATAGAGGGCATGTTGAAAATGAAAAAAGATGGAATTAACGAGATAAGCAAAGAATTCCTGTCCGATTTTTATACCGATACCGATTTGGGGCTGTCTGAATACCTGCATGCAAAAACTGGTCAGGTTATGGTTTCCATGTTGGCCGATTTTAAGGAACTGCAAGATCGTGGCCTTATTCGCAGCGATCTGAACATACAATTCTATCTGTATATGGCCAATAAGCTTAGCACTTTTATGGACGATCCCTATCTGTTGTCGCTCTATGCTAACCCCGAGGACCTGATTATGGAATTTACCAACCTGTTTGCATACGGCATGTCGCCACATAATAATACCAAATGAATTCAACAAAGGTCATATTGCTTTTGCTTCTTGTCGTTGTATCACCGCAATTAACGGCACAAAAACTGCAATACAAAGGGCAGTTTTCTGCATGGGGCAACTACAATCCGGCCAACGATCTTGATTTATGGGGTGGTGCGCGTTACCTTCCTTAGCTGAATTATCAGGTTAACCCGCAAAGCAAAAACCTGATTGATTTTGAAGCATCGGCCAATCTGAATGGAACACTGGGCTCACTGCCTTTCGATACTATATATCATACTGGAAAAATTAAACCCTACCGCTTATGGGCGCGCTATTCCGGCAATCAGTTTGAAATCAGGGCAGGTTTGCAGAAAATCAACTTTGGTTCGGCCTCAATGATTCGCCCATTGATGTGGTTCGATAAGCTCGACCCGCGCGATCCATTGCAACTCACCGATGGCGTATGGGGCATACTGGGGCGCTATTATTTTCTGAACAATGCCAACTTATGGCTATGGGCATTGTATGGTAACAAAGAAGCGAAAACATGGGAGATTGGCAACACCAGTCTGCAGCGGCCAGAATTTGGTGGGCGCTTGCAGTTGCCTGTGCCAAAAGGTGAAGTGGCTTTTTCGTACCATAACCGAGAAGTGGATAAAAGCGGTATGGGTGAAATTCCGGCTATTGTTGAAATTGTAAACGAAAACCGCTTTGGCCTCGACGGGAAATGGGACCTGGGAGTTGGCTTGTGGTTCGAAGCCGCTTGGATGCACAAAAGTAAAAACATGGGCATATTTACCAACCAGTTTTCGGCTTGTGTAGGCATCGATTATACATTTGGAGTTGGTAATGGTTTGAACCTAATTTTCGAACAGCTGCTTTTTGCCTACGACGAAAAGCCTTTTGCTTTTGAAAACCCATTTGCGTTTTCGACCCTTTCGCTCAATTATCCGCTTGCAATGAACGACCAATTGAGTACCATATTTTATTACGATTGGAAAAACAACGATATATACAACTTGGTGACATGGAACCACCAATTCAGTCGCTTTACGTTTTATGCAATGGGGTACAGCAACCCTAAAAATTACAACATCCCGCTCACGGCCAACGATGTGAATTTGTTTGCCGGAACGGGAATACAAATAATGTTAGTTATTAGTCATTGAGTCATTGGTCATTAGTGGGTTTTAAACTTGCTGATGACTAATTACCAATGACTACTGACTATTGACCAATGACTTATAATTATGGAAAGAATCATCACAACTGAAAAGCTCATCAAACGCTTCCCCATGGGGAAAAGTGAGTTTACTGCCCTAAAGGGCATCGACCTTGAGTTTGGAACTGGCGAATTTGCCGGGCTGATAGGGCCCAGCGGTTCGGGTAAAACAACTTTGCTCAATATTTTGGGTTCGCTCGATTCGCCAACCGAAGGCGAGGCCATTGTGCTTGGGCAGTCGGTGAGTAAGCTTAGTGCCAAAGGTGCTGCGCGCTTACGGAAGGAAAGTCTCGGCTTTATCTTTCAAAGTTATAACCTCTTGCAGGTGCACACCGTGTTCGAGAATGTTGAATTCCCGTTGCTGTTACTGAACTACACTGCTGCCGAGCGCAAAAAAATGGTGATGGATGCCCTCGAGTGGGTGGGGCTTACCGACAAAGTAAAATCTAAACCACCCAAACTTTCGGGAGGCGAATGCCAACGGGTGGCCATTGCCCGTGCCATGGTAAAACGTCCGTCGTTGGTACTGGCCGATGAGCCTACTGCCAACCTCGATGCGGCCAACTCGCACAACATCCTTAAAACCATGGAAACACTCAACCGAGAGCTCAAAACCACTTTTCTTTTTGCCACACACGACGAAAAGGTAATTGGGTACCTGAAACGTAAAATATTCATGAAAGATGGTTTGGTCGATCACGAAGAATTGGTAAACAATTAAAACGAAGCATTATGTGGTTAGCAATAAAACTTGCATATCGTAACCTGATTGGTGCGGGGCTTCGTACCTGGCTCAATGTTATTGTATTGTCGTTTTCGTTCGTTGTTATTATATGGATGAAAGGCATTGTGGTGGGTTGGGATCATCAGGCTAAAACCGATATGGCCAAATGGCAAATTGGTGCCGGGCAGTTCTGGCACGAGAATTACGACCCCTTTGACCCGTTTACACTGGATGAAAGTTATGCCAATATTCCTAAGGACTTTCAGAAATCTATTTCAGAAGGAACAATCACCCCAATGCTCATTGTTCAGGGAACAGTTTATCCGCAAGGGCGCATGCAATCGGTGATGATAAAAGGCATTGAAGTTGGGCAAGATGTATTGGAGATTCCTTCGCAAAAGCTCGATACAATTGTTGATGCTGTTCCAGCTGTAATTGGTCAGTTAATGGCCCGCGATATGAAATTAGGGATTGGCGACCGGGTAACCCTGCGTTGGCGCGATGTGAAGGGAACATTCGATGCAACAGATATTCAAATAGTAGCAATTTTCTCATCAAATGTACCGGCCATCGAGTCTGGCCAGGTTTATATTTCTTTACAGAAACTACAAGAAATGACTCTGCTTGTTGATAAGGCCACCATTTTTACGTTCAACAAATCGTTTGCAGAAGTAGAGAAATTTACAACTATCGACAAATTTGTATTAAAAGAGAAGGGTGAACTGACTAAGTCGATCGATGAAATGATTGAAACAAAAACTGTGGGGCAGTCGGTCTTCTATTTTATACTCATTTTACTCGCAATGCTGGCAATTTTCGATACTCAGGTGCTTTCAATTTTTAGGCGCCAGAAAGAAATTGGAACTTACATAGCACTAGGTTATACGCGCCAACAAGTGGTTGGTTTATTTACTGTTGAGGGTGCTATGCATTCGATTTTAGCAGCTTTGTTTGCAGCAGTTTATGGCTTGCCCTTTCTTGCCTGGCAGGCTAAAGCGGGCTGGACCATGCCAATTGATGTAAGTGAGTTTGGGATGGCCATTGCACAAACCTTATACCCTGTTTATAGTGTGGGTTTGGTGCTTTCAACAACACTTATAATTGTTGTTGTAACCACCATTGTGAGCTACTGGCCTTCGCGAAAAATTGCAAAAATGAATCCAACTGAAGCTTTAAGGGGGAAGATACAATGATACGATTTCTAATTAAAGGACTTTTGAGAGATAAAAGTCGTAGCCGGCTACCAATAATTGTAGTGGCAATAGGTGTGATGCTTACTGTTTTTATGCATGCATACATCACCGGTTTTATGGGTGATACAATTGAAATGAATGCACGTTTTACTCATGGGCATTTGAAGGTCATGACAAAAGCCTATGCCGAAAATATGAACCAAAATCCCAACGATCTGGCTTTGCTTAATGTTGATGAATTATTGGAGGATTTGAGTAGCAAGTACAGCAACTTAACCTGGGTGCCGCGTATTCAGTTCGGTGGTCTAATTGACTCGCCCGACAAGAACGGCGAAACCCGTGAGCAGGGACCGGCTTTTGGTTTGGCCCTTGATTTTTTATCGAAGGGAAGTGTTGAGGTAGAACGTCTGAATATTGAAAAGTCGTTGGTGAAAGGTAGTTCAATAAATGAGCCTGGAGAGGTTTTGCTAAGTGAATTGTTTGCTCAAAAATTGGGCGTTGGTGTTGGCGATGAGGTGACTTTTATCGGCTCAACAATGTACGGAAGCATGGCATTCTACAATTTTATAGTGGCCGGAACAGTTACCTTTGGTGTTGAACAACTCGACCGTGGTGCTGTAATAGTCGATATTGAAGATGCACGTTTTGCGTTGGATATGGAAAATGCAGCAGGCGAAATAGTGGGTTTTTTTAACGATGGGTTCTACAATAATGATGAGGCCATTGAACTAGCAAAAAGTTTTAATGCCGAATACACATCAACCGACGATGAATATGCACCTGTGATGAAAACATTGTCGCAGCAAGGGGGTATGGGGCAGTATGTGATGTTGGCCGAAGTGTGGACTGTTTACATATCGATGATTTTTGTATTTGCTATGGCTTTGGTGCTCTGGAATGCCGGATTGCTTGGTGGTTTGCGTCGTTATGGCGAGTTTGGTATTCGCTTGGCTATGGGAGAAGAGAAAAGGCATGTGTACAATACCTTAATTTATGAGTCGATAGCGGTTGGTGTAATCGGTACTTTTGTTGGTACAGGCTTTGGTTTACTTTTTTCCTGGTTGTTGCAAACTTATGGAATCGATATCTCTGGGATGATGGAAGGCGCATCTATGATGATGCCATCGGTAATCAAAGCCCGAATTACTTCAGCTACATATTATGTTGGATTTATCCCCGGACTGCTCTCGACCGTAATTGGTGCAGCTTTAGCAGGGGTAGGTATTTTTAAACGCAAAACCTCGCAGTTGTTTAAAGAGCTTGAGGCTTAGTCTCCCCCCCAGCCCCCTAAAGGGGGAGCAAAAACCCCGAAATCTCCTTCCGCCTTTTGTGGTTTTATATTCCGGGAGGGTTTAATTGACTGCTAAAAGATGCTGAATTTGTTTAGATTAACTAACTTTTTTGCAAATTGTAAATGAGACTTTCAAAATGCAATCATTGATTAATAAAAAATATGTCGATGTGGTTGAGTTAGAGAGAATAGAGTTATCTGTAACTAAAATTGAATTATAGTTGTAATTTGAAAAATAAAACAAAATGAGATTTCTAACAATATCAATAGCCTTATTTTTGGCATTCACTGGCTTTGCGGCTCCCGATGCCAACGAGATTCTAAAAAAGGTTGACCAAAACCTTTCATCGAAAAACCGTGTGATGGAATCGACCATTACCATTCATGGGAAACGCAATTCGCGAACCATGACCTCGCGTAGCTATGCCGTTGGTACCGAAAAAGCTTTTACCGAGTACCTATCGCCGGCGCGCGATGCAGGAACCAAAATGTTGAAACTCGAAAATCAATTGTGGATATATTCGCCTTCGACCGACCGCACTATTCAAATATCGGGGCACATGCTTCGGCAAAGTGTGATGGGCAGCGACCTTTCGTACGAGGACATGATGGACGACCGCAAACTAACCGATACTTACACCGCTACCTTAGAAGGCACCGAGACGGTTGATGGGCGAGAGGTGTACCTCATCAGCCTCGAAGCTAAAGTGGAGGATGTTGCTTACCATAGCCAAAAAATGTGGGTCGATACCGAACGCTTTGTGCCGCTGAAACAGGAAATGTATGCCAAAAGCGGGCAGTTGCTCAAGCGCCTGGAGATGCGCGATGTTGAAAAAATTGCCGGACGCTGGTTCCCAAAAACAATGGTTTATAAAGACATGCTCAAGCAGGGTGAAGGCACCGAATATACCGTAAGCAAAATCGAATTCGATGTGGAAATTCCCGAGTATATTTTCAGCAAAGCAGCGTTGAAGCAGTGATTTACGAAATAAAAACCATTTAAATGAAACCAATTATTGATCACATTCAAATTACCGTAAAAGATTTGCAAGCCGCGGAACGCTTTTACGATCAATTTCTGCCCATTGTGGGTTTCGATATTCGACGGAAAGTTTCAGCAACCATTGAATCGCACGATTTTCAAGTGATTGAATATACGCATGAATTGTTGGCATTTGCAATCACCTCGCCACGCGAAGCCTTTAAAGATGAGCTGATCAATAGGCGAAAGCCCGGTTCATTGCATCATATGGCTTTCAAGGCCGAAACCCGTGCCGAGGTTGATTTGGCCTATCAGAAGCTGTTGGGAATTGGGGCAGTAATTGTTGCCGCACCCCGTTTGTATCCCGAGTATCACGCTAACTATTACGCAGTATTTTTCAAGGATTTGGACAATATCAAATTCGAAATTGTTTGTCAATCAGAGTAAATAGGGTTTGGTAGCATATCGTACCAGTTTAAAGCAAAAGCCACATAGCGGCAATATTTGTTAGTTTGTTGCATCTATACAAATAAAGAGCTGCATAGCGGCAACATCATGGTGCCCAATGACATACAGAATAAACCTTTAGCTGCATCGCGGCGATATTATGGTTGGAATAATTTAGATAAATGTTTGTTTATCAGTTGTCATTCATTGAATAGTCAGAAAATTTAACGGCCAAAACTATGGCAAATACCTATGTTCAATAATACTCTAACCTGGCTTAATTTATCAACGATTTGATTTATTTGTAAAATGCAATATTTGCCCGTCGAGTTCTCCCTTTTTTATGCCTTCCGATGAAATCAACAGGTCGCCTGAAGCGGTAAAGTCAATGCCTTCAGGTTTGTAAAAAATCTCAGATGGTAATGGGTAAATATCTTTCAACTGGCTATCGTGGTAAATGGCCAACATGCGGTTGTCTGCCGATAAAACATATTGCTCGCCTGTTATCGGGTGTGTGGCTATTGCCGATGGATTAAAAAACACTTTATTTCGGGTCAACCCAACGTACTTTTTTTCTATAAAATCATTGATTTCATTTAAGTTGATGGTTATGGCTATTTCGCTTTTAATTTTTTCACCCAACGAAAAATTGTAAATTAGCCTTTTGTTCCCTTTGGCATTTACCGGCTCGTCTTTGCAGGCCATTAAAATGGTTTTGCTTTGTTGATCATAAAACAGTCCTTCGATGTTCATGCAATTTGATGGAACCATTACTTGTTCAACTTTACCGTTGTATTGCTTGTGGTTGAAGTAGAAAAGTGTGCCGTCGCTACGTAATATATAAACAAAATCACCCACAATTGCAAGGTCTTCAAAGTCACCTTTATCAGTAAAACGGTGAATTCCTTCAATTTCTTCATTCTGTAAATTGTAT